>DATFVP010000259.1:0-3586 GCA_035260285.1 Methyloceanibacter sp. | reverse complement strand
AGCCTCGAGAACCGCGAGAGCCACGAGAAGCGCAGCCTTCTGAGAATGGAGGCCAGAACCGCAAGCCTCGCCGCAGAGGGCGGCGTGGAGGCCGTCGCGGGCGAGGCGGTCAGCGTCAAGAAGGTGGCGAGCGGCAAAGTGAGGCGCGCGGCGCATCGCCCGAGGCGCGCGAGCCTGCAGATACCGTCCGTCCCGAGGGCGAAGCCCGCGCGCAGCAGAATGGGGGTGGGCGCCCTGCTCCCGAGGCCGCTTCGCACCACGAACGGGTCGAGCGGCCGGAGCGCGAAAGCCAACCTACCTACGCCGTACCGGTAACCGAACGGCCAGCGGGACCGCCTGAGATCAAGGTCGAAAGCGACAGCAAAGAGGAAGCGGCTCCACCTCGCCGTGGCTGGTGGCAGCGTTAGCCTTCGACAGTGAAGGGGATCGACGCCGCCCGGGGTTGCGTTCCTGCACTTGGAGCCACAGCCACGCCGCGTCGTCCGCTCTCACCTTCTTGATGCGAGACGGGGAAAATTCTTGAAGTGAGACGGGGAAAAACTGTCACGTTGTCGCCGTATTCAAACGCCAATCAAGTTGTTTACGGCAAAGGCATGATTTGAGGCGACAGGCCTTTTTGCGCCGTCCCGACGCTGGAGGGTGAGCCAGCATCTTGGCCCAAGACTGGCAAGACCTTACCATCAAGCGAAATGATGCCTGTTCCGGCCCCCCGCACCAGCTCTTGGCAAAGCCTTCGCCGCGCAGCCGTCGGCGGCCTCATCGTTTCCTTGGTCAGCGCGACCACCGCTGACGCCGCCGGCATGATCCGCGATGCCGAGACGGAAAGCCTGATCAAGACCTATGCCAAGCCGATCCTTAACGCCGCCGGATTGAGCGGACAGGCGGTCGACATCCACATCATCAACGACCGCGCCTTCAACGCCTTCGTCGTCGACGGGCACAACATGTTCATACACGCCGGCGCGCTGATGGATGCGAAGACTCCCAATCAGATCATCGGCGTGATCGCGCATGAGAGCGGCCATATCACCGGCGGTCATCTTGCCAGGCTTAGGAACCAAATCTCGCGGGCGAAGTCGGCTGCGTTGATGCTCCAACTGCTCGGCCTTGCCGCCATGGCGGCAGGCGCTGTCGCGGGCCAAGGCAGTCTCGGGCAACTCGGCATGGGCGCCGCTTATGGCGGAACCGACGCCGCAATGCGCATGGTGCTCGCCTACCGGCAGGACGAAGAGTCTTCGGCCGACCAGGCCGCCGTCACCTTTCTCAATGCCACCCACCAATCCGCCCGCGGCTTGCTCGAGACTTTGGAGTTCATGAATTCAAAGCTGTTCGGCGTGCAGGGCATCAATCCTTACCTGCAGTCTCACCCCCTGCCCCCACAGCGTCTCGCCCAGCTTCGCACGCTGGCCGAGTCGAGCCCGTATTTTGACGTCAAGGATTCGCCCGAGCTTCAGGTCCGGCATGACCTGATCAAGGCCAAGCTGTTCGGCTTTCTCGATCAGCCGGAGACGACGTTCAACCGCTACCCCCCTAGCGATCGCTCTCTTCCTGCGGCCTATGCGCGCGCCATCGCCACCTATCGCAAGTCGGGGGCGGCTGCCGCGCTGCCCCAGCTCGATGCCCTGATCGCCGCCAAGCCTGACTGGCCGTATTTCTATGAGATCAAGGGCCAGTTCCTGTTCGAGAGCGGCAATGTCGCCGACGCCATCCCGCCGCTGCAGAAGGCAGTCGAGCTTGCGCCGGACGAGCCGCTCATCCGCATCTTGCTGGCCCAAGCGATGCTCGCGCTACCGGGCATGAAGAACGTCGACGACGCCATTTCAAATTTGCGCACCGCGCTTGCCCGGGAGACGGACTCGGCGACCGGCTACCGCCAGCTGGCGCTGGCTTACGGCCGCAAGGGCGACGCCGCCAAGGCAGTAGGCGCCAGGCAGCAATATTTGGCGCAAGCCGAGCTTGCGTCGGCGGAGGCCTATTTCTATGAAGGGCGGCTGAAACTTGCCAAGGAGCAAGCCAAACGCGCCAAGGCCGGATTCGTTGACGGCACGCCAAACTGGCTTCGCGCCGATGATATAATCGCCTTCCAGGTGCCGACCACCGATTGAGCCATTTCCCCCGGAGATTCAAAGACATGAACCTGAGAAAAGTCTTCTTCAATATGGCCGTGGCCGCCGCGGTCGCTGCCGTGACGGCGGCCGGCACGAGCTATCTCGTCCTCAGCTACACCCCCGCAGGCAAGCTCGCCGGCGCTTCTGGCCCGGTCGCGGCCGACCAAGCCCGCGTCGAAGGCATCTTGCGCGACTACCTGACCAAGAACCCCGAGATCCTCGTCGAGATGACCACCGAGCTCGACAAGCGCCAGGCAGCTGAGCAGGCCAAGCAGCAGCAGAAAGCGATCTCCGACAATGCCGAGGCGATCTTCCGCTCGCCGGTGGCCCATGTTGCCGGCAATCCCAGCGGCGATGTGAGCGTCGTCGAGTTCTTCGACTATAACTGCGGTTATTGCCGCCGCTCGCTTCCAGACGTGATCAAGCTCACTAAGGACGACGGAAAGGTCCGGCTGGTGCTCAAGGAGCTGCCGATCCTCAGCGATGATTCCGTGGCGGCGGCCAAGCTCGCGCTCGCTTCGAACAAGCAGGGCAAATATTTCGAGATGTATCAGAAGCTATTCTCAGAGCCGGGCAAGGCGGATAAGGACAAGGCCTTGCGGATTGCCAAGGAGCTTGGGCTCGATGTCGACAAGCTGCAAAAGGACGCGGAAGACCAGGACATCCAAAAGTCGCTCGACGAAGCCAAGGACCTTGCCCAGAAGCTCAATCTGCAGGGGACGCCCCTGTTCTTGATTGGCGACCGGGTTATCGCCGGCGCCCCGGATGACCTCTTCGATCAGCTCAAGAAGAATGTCGCCGAGGTCAGGGAGAAGGGCTGCGCAAGCACCTGTTAACGGTCCTCGATCGGCGGTAACCGGGCGTTTCCGGCTTTTTGCTAGACCCAGGAAAAGCTGTTAAATGGGCGCGGCCTGTCTTTGCGCTCCTCAACTCTGCACGGAACCGGGGCCGCTCACCCTCGCGCCTGTCTCACGCAATGACCAAACCGATCTACGTCCTGAACGGTCCCAATCTGAACCTGCTCGGGTCGCGGGAGCCGCAGGTCTATGGCAGCGAGACCTTGGAGGATGTGCGGGCGCGGTGTGAGCGGAAGGCGGCGAAATTGGGCTTTGCCATCGACTTCCGGCAGAGCAATCATGAGGGCGAGCTGGTGGCCTGGATTCAGGAGGCAAAGGAGAAGTCGGCGGGGCTGATCGTCAATGCCGGCGCCTTTACCCATAGCTCGATCGCCATGCTCGACGCTTTGCTCGCGTCCGAGCTTCCTTGCGTGGAGGTGCATCTGTCCAACATCTTCCGCCGCGAGAGCTTTCGCCACAATTCCTACATTTCGAAGGGCGCCAAAGGCCTGATCTGCGGGTTCGGGCCTCTCGGCTATGAGCTTGCCATCGAGGCCTTGGCTGCTTCTCTTGAACCAAAGAAGGCTGGCTAATGGCCGAGGAACGCAAGGCGGTGACCAAAAAGGAAGGGACCTTCGACAA
>DATFVP010000258.1:0-10305 GCA_035260285.1 Methyloceanibacter sp. | reverse complement strand
TAGGGCCTCGGCGCCTTCCAGCCTTGCGGGTAAATGGTCTTCGCCTCCTCGTCCGACACCGAACCGGCAATGATCACATCCTCGCCGTTCTTCCAATTGACCGGCGTCGCCACCCGGTGCTTGGCGGTGAGCTGCATCGAGTCGATGACGCGCAGCACCTCGTCGAAGTTGCGGCCTGTGGTCATGGGGTAGACCATGATGAGCTTGACCTTCTTATCGGGACCGATGACGAAGACGTTGCGCACCGTCTGGTTGTCGGCCGGCGTGCGTCCCTGGGAGGTGCCTGACGTGCTCGCCGGCAGCATGCCGTAAAGCTTGGCGATGGAAAGGTCTGGGTCGCCGATCATTGGAAAGTTCGGAGCGACACCCTGGGTTTCCTTGATGTCGTCGGCCCACTTTGAGTGGAGGTCGATCGGGTCCACACTGAGACCGATGATCTTGACGCCGCGCTTGTCGAACTCAGGTTTGATCCTCGCCATATAACCGAGCTCGGTCGTGCACACCGGAGTGAAGTCCTTGGGGTGCGAGAACAGCACGCCCCAGGCATTGCCGAGCCATTCATGGAACCGGATGTGGCCTTGTGTGGTGTCGGCCTCAAAATCCGGGGCGATATCGCCGAGTTGGAGTGCCATCTTACTCTCCGCTGCTTGATGAGGGGGAAGGCCGGCGAGCCAAGCCCAATAAAGTCACCTAAAAATTAGGATGCTGTGCTCCCCCGTTTCAATCGGGGACCTCAAATAGAAACGCCCTATCCATAGTCTACCAGAAGCTGAGCACGGCATACCAATATTGGCACTTGACGCGCTATTGCCAATGTCACTGGAACCCCCGAAACGAAATCGAGGGCTCGAATACCAAGCGGCAAAAATGCCGTCGGCGGTGCGCCTCACAGTCACATCATGCCGATCGAGCTTCTGATGAGCTGATCGGCAAGCTTTTTCTGGCATCGCTCAGTGCCGGCGAAGCAAGAAAGCATGAGCAGTTGGTTCCCTCGCCTTGACTCGGGATTGGACTCAGAGTAAGAACAAAACAGGAACGAGATCGGAGTTTGTGCCCGTGCGTAACGACGTTCCAGTCGGCAAAAACGTCGGTGAGTTTCTGCCTTCTGGCGTTGAGAAAGCAGGTGGGGCTGGCGGCGAAGGTCTCATCGAGCATCTGTGTAAGCGTATTCGCGTGCTCGAACAGGTTCCCGTGTCTCTGGCCTTCCCCCCCGCGCCGGATACGGGACCTTCGCCCCGCCCCGCCTGCTCCTTTCTGGCTCCTGTTCCTTCACTGCCCTCCTCCCTCCTCGGTTTGCCCGCGAACGCCAATCCCTCCCCCGGCAAGGGGGAGGGAAGCGCTCCCCCCAAGGAGAGGGAGATCTCTTGGAGCAAGCTCGCGAGCTTCGGCCTGCACGAGATCAAGCCTGCAGCCTATCGCGACGAGCCGTCGGCGCTTGCCTTTGTGCTCGCCTTTATCGGCGATCGCCTGGTTAAGCGTAACCGCGCCTCGCCGCTCCTCTGGTGCCTGACCGACAGAGCCGCGCGCGAATGGGGCGCGCCTTACGGACCTGGCCTCATCCCCTTCGGCCTCGACCCCGCGCTCATTCTCATCGTTCAGGCGCGCAATGGGATGGACGCGGCTTGGGCCTTGGAAGAGGGGCTGAAAGCCCGCGCCTTCACCGCAGCTCTCGGCCAGATCGAGGTGAAAGCGCCGATCATCGCCAGACGCCTCGGGCTTGCCGCGCAATCGAGCCGCACTCCCTGCCTGCTCCTCTCGGGGCATCAGGGATGCGGCCTCCCCGGCACGCTCACCCGTTGGCGCGTGGCGGCGGCACGAAGGAGCGGCGCCAGCTTCGATGCCTCAGCACCGGGCGCGCCTTCCTGGCATCTCACGCTCGAGCGCTGCCGGGGTGCAGCACCCGAGCGAAGTTGGACCGTGGAGTTTCGTGATGCCGCGTATGGTTTCCGTCTGGCTTCCCGCTCTGCCGATCGAGCGGCTGAAGCTGACACGGAACGGCAAGCCCTTTCCGGTTGACCGGCCCTTTGCGCTTGTCGGCAGCGAGGATCGCGGGCTCGTGCTCAATGCGCTGAGTGCCGCCGCTATGCATGCTGGCCTCATCCCTGGCATGGGCCTCGCCGATGCCCGCGCCATTTGCCCGCCTCTCCTCACCACGCCGGCTGAACCGGAGAAAGATGCCGAGTGCCTGCTCGCGCTCGCCCGCTGGTCCGGCCGCTACAGCCCCTCGCTCAATGTCGACGGCGACGATGGCCTCTGGCTCGACGTGTCCGGCGTGCCTCATCTCTTCGGCGGCGCCAGCGCCCTCCTCGCCGACATGGCGAAGCGCTTCGCCCGTCTCGGCTTCACCGCGCGGCTCGCCTTCGCCGAGACCTTGGGCGGCGCGCATGCGCTTGCCCGCTATGCGCATTCCTCCCCATTCATCGCCCCGCAGGGAAAGATCGGCGAGGCAATGGGGCCGCTTCCTGTGGAGGCCTTGCGCCTTGCCGGGGAGATCGTGCGGCTGCTCAAGCGGCTCGGTCTGAAGCACATCGGCCAACTTTACGATTTGCCGCGCGCCTCGCTCGAACGACGGTTCCACTCACGCGAAGCAGCCGAAGCCGTGCTCCATCGCCTCGACCAGGCGCTTGGGCGCCGCGAGGAGCCTCGCACCCCGCTTCTTCCTGCGCCAGACTACGCGGCGAGGCTTCCCTTCCCCGAACCCCTGATCACCCATGAGGGCGTCGTCGCCGGCCTCGATCATCTTGCGGAAAAACTTTGCCAAGCACTCACCCTCGCCCGCCGCGGCGCGCGGCGCGTGAGGCTCGCGATCTATCGCGCCGACGGCACCTCCGCCGACATCGACACCGGCCTCAGCGCGCCGTCCCGCGAGCCGTCGCATCTCGCGCGCCTCTTCGCAGATAGGGTCAGCGCCATCGATGTCGGCTACGGCGTCGATCTCATGGTGTTCGCAGCGCTTGCGACCGAGCCTCTGCTTCCTGCCCAGACCGCCTTCACCAGGCGCGAGGGCCGAGAGCGCCAAGAACCTCTGATCGACCGCCTGGCGAGCCGTCTCGGCGGAGCCGCGGTGCGCCGGCTCTTTTCTCGCGAGAGCCATATGCCTGAGCGGGCGCAAGAAACGCGATCGGCGCTCGCCGGTGCATCTCCATGGTCCGAGCCATCCTCCGCCAAACCGCCACGCCCCTGCCTCCTACTTGCCGAGCCCGAGCCTGTCGACGTGCTCGCCGAGATTCCGGAAGGACCGCCAGCCCGCTTCACCTGGCGGCGCGTCACCCGCCGTGTGGTGAAGGCCGAGGGGCCTGAGCGCATCGCGCCCGAATGGTGGCGTGAACTCGTTCGCTCTAGCGGGAGGCCACGAGACTATTACCGCATCGAGGATGAGGACGGCCGCCGCTATTGGGTATTCCGCGCGGGCCTCTACGGGGAAAGCGGGCCAGATTTGCCTGCCTGGTATCTGCACGGAGTGTTCGGGTGATGGCCCTCACCCCGCGCTACGCCGAGCTTGACGTCACCACCAATTTCTCCTTCCTGCGCGGCGGCTCGCATGCAGAGGAGCTGGTGGCGACAGCAAAGGCGCTTGGGCTTTCGGCAATCGCCGTCACCGACCGCAACACGCTTGCCGGCGTGGTCCGCGGGCACCTTGCGGCGAAGGAAGTGGGTGGCATCAAATTCATAGTCGGTGCGCGGCTCGATCTCGTCGATGCGCCGAGCCTGCTCGCCTATCCTACGGATCGCGCCGCTTACGGCAGGCTCTGCCGCCTGCTCACGCTCGGCCAGCGCCGCGCCGAAAAGGGGAAATGCACGCTTCATCTCGACGATGTTGCCGCCCAAGCCGACAGCCTGATTTTCATCGCGCTCCCTCCTGATGATCTCCCATCTTCTCGCGATTTTGAATCCGAGCTTCGTCGTATCAAACAATCGATAGGGGCGCGCCTCTATCTCGCCGCCAGTCACTCTTATCGCGGCGATGACCGCGCCCGCATCGCGGCCTTGGCGCAGCTCGCAGCGCGCGTGGGCCTTCTCCTCGTCGCCACCGGCGCCGTGCTCTATCACGCAAGCCACCGCCGCCCCTTGCAGGACGTGCTCACCTGCATGCGCGAGAAATGCACGATCCATGACGCTGGGCTGAAACTCGAGGCCAATGCCGAGCGGCATCTCAAGCCTCCGCAGGAAATGGCGCGGCTGTTCGCCGGCCACGAGGACGCGCTCGCCCACGCCGTCGAGATCGCCGACGCCTGCAGCTTCTCTCTCGATGAGCTGAAATACGAATATCCAGACGAGCCGGTGCCCGAGGGCAAGACGCCGCAATCGCATCTTGAAGATCTCACCTGGGAGGGTGCTGCCTGGCGCTTTCCCGGCGGCATCCCCGACAAAGTGCGCCATACGCTAGAGAAGGAGCTCGCGCTGATCGAGGAGCTCGACTACGCGCGCTACTTCCTCACCGTGCACGACATCGTGCATTACGCGAGGCACCTCGACATTCTCTGCCAGGGGCGCGGCTCGGCGGCGAACTCCGCCGTTTGTTACTGCCTCGCCATCACCAATGTCGACCCGACCGAGATCGACCTTCTGTTCGAGCGTTTCGTCTCGCCTGAGCGGAAAGAGCCTCCTGACATCGACGTCGATTTCGAGCACGAGCGGCGCGAGGAAGTGATCCAATATATCTATGGCCGCTACGGCCGCGACCGCGCCGGCATTGCCGCCACGGTAATCTCCTATCGCGGGCGCTCGGCGGTGCGCGAGGTCGGCAAAGCGCTCGGCCTTTCAGAGGACACTGTCGCCGCGCTCGCCACCACTATCTGGGGCCTGAGCAATTCCGCCCTGCCCGAGGAGTATGTGCGTCAAGCAGGCCTCGATCCCACCGACCCTCTGCTCGCGCGCTGCCTCGAGCTGACGCATGAGCTGCTCGGCTTCCCGCGCCATCTTTCCCAGCATGTCGGCGGCTTCGTGCTGACCCGCGGGCCGCTCTCCGAGGTCGTGCCTATCGGCAACGCTGCCATGGATGACCGCACCTTCATCGAATGGGACAAGGACGATCTCGACGCGCTCGGGCTGCTCAAGGTCGATGTGCTTGGACTCGGCATGCTCACCTGCATCCGCAAGGGCTTCGCTTTTTTGAAGGAGCATTACGGCCGCGAGCTCTCGCTCGGCACTGTGCCGCCTGACGATCCCGCCGTGTACGACATGCTGTGCAAGGCGGACTCGATTGGCGTGTTCCAGGTCGAAAGCCGGGCGCAGATGAACATGCTGCCGCGGCTTAAGCCAAGAAAATTCTACGACCTCGTCATCGAGGTTGCGATCGTGCGCCCTGGCCCTATCCAAGGAGACATGGTTCATCCCTATTTGCGCCGCCGCTGCGGCGACGAGGCGGTCGAATTCCCCTCACCCCATCCGGACCATGGTCCTGCCGACGAGCTGAAGCAGGTGCTGGGCAAAACTATGGGCGTGCCGCTGTTCCAGGAGCAGGCCATGCGCCTTGCCATGGTGGCGGCGAAATTCTCAGGCCCCGAGGCGAATGAGCTTCGCCGCGCCATGGCCACCTTCCGTCGCCGCGGCACCATCGACCGCCTGCATGAGAAGATGGTGAGCCGCATGGTGGCGCGCGGCTATCCGGCAGAGTTCGCCGAGCGCTGCTTCAACCAGATCAAGGGCTTCGGCGAGTATGGCTTCCCCGAGAGCCACGCCGCGAGCTTCGCTCATCTCGTCTATGTCTCGGCCTGGCTCAAATGCCATTACCCAGCGGCGTTTGCCGCGGCACTCCTCAACTCCCAGCCCATGGGCTTCTATGCGCCGGCGCAGATCGTGCGTTGCGCGGTCGACCATGGCGTCGAGGCGCGCGAGGTCGATGTCAATCACAGCCTGTGGGACTGCACGCTTGAGCCTGCATCGCAGGGTGGTTTCGCTCTGCGTCTCGGCATGCGCCAGGTCGACGGCCTACGCGAGGACGATGTGAAGGCCATCGTCTCCATCCGCAACGGCATTCCCGCCGAGATGAATCCTCATCTGTTTGCTCCGCCGCTCACCGCGGACTCCCCGCTCCCCCATTGCGGGGGAGCACGACTGCTCGAAGAGCAGTCGGAGGGGGGTGAACCCCAAACTCAAAGTCTGCCGCTTACACTCCTCCCCAACCCTTCCCCGCAAGGGGGGAGGGGGTTATTCCGCGACGTGCGCGATCTGTGGCGGCTCAGCGGCGTTGGCCGTGCCACGCTTGAGCGCCTCGCCGCGGCTGATGCCTTCCGCTCGCTCGGCCACGATCGCCGCCAAGCTCTGTGGGAGGTACGCGGCCTGCCCAAGGAGCTGCCGCTGCCGCTATTCGATCACGCGCAAACCGCCGAGGCCGGCGCCGAGCCTCAAGTCACGCTTCCCATCATGCCGCTCTCCGAGCATGTAGTGAACGACTACCGCACTATGCGGCTTTCGCTCAAAGCCCACCCGATGAGCTTCCTCCGCGCGCGCATCGCGAGCGAAGGCATTCTTTCTTGCGCCAATCTCAAACGGACGCGCGACGGCGCACGCGTGAGTGTCGCTGGCGTCGTGCTGGTGCGCCAGAGACCGGGCTCCGCCGCTGGCGTGGTGTTCATGACCATCGAGGATGAGACCGGCATCGCCAATTCGGTGATCTGGCCAAAGGTGCTGGAGCGTATGCGGAAAGTGGTGATGGGCGCGCGGCTCGTCGTGGTGCATGGCCGCATCCAGCGCCACGAGGACATCATTCATGTCATTTCCGAGCGGCTCGAGGATCGCAGCGATTGGCTGCGCCTCCTGGACGAGGAGACCGACGGCATGAGCGTGCCGGTCGCCAATGCCGACGAGGTGAAGCACCCCGACCCCGGCTCCTGGCGCTCGCCTCCCGACGAAGAGCAAGCGCCCTTTCCCGTTGCTCCTGCAGATCACGTCAAGCGGCCTCTTGCTGCCCGCGAGCGATCGCATCCGCGCTGGCACCCGCGTCGCCACCTCCGCGCCGAGCGCATCATCCCCAAATCCCGCGACTTCCATTAGCGCCCAACCTCCCCGATGTCGCGGACAGGTGCAAGTAGAACCAAACCCGCTATGCTGACGCGCATGATGCACATCACTTCGCGTATCTTGCTTGCCGTTTCGCTGGCCCTCGCCTTTGGCGCCGGCACGGACACGAGAGCCTATGACCGTGCGGAAGGCTCAAGCGGCTTCACTCAGAAGACACTCGCCAAGGCCAAGCGGCACATGGTGGTGGCGGCAAACCCGCTCGCCGCCGAAGCCGGCCTTGCCATCCTGCGTAAAGGGGGCAGCGCCGTCGATGCCGCCATTGCCGTGCAAATGGTGCTCAATGTGGTCGAGCCGCAATCCTCGGGGCTGGGCGGCGGTGCATTTCTCCTGACCTGGGATCAAGCCACCAAGACCCTGCTGAACATCGACGGTCGTGAGACGGCGCCTGAAGCGGCGACGCCAAATCTGTTTCTCGACGCCGCGGGCAAGCCGCTTCCCTTCAAGCAAGCCGCCGAGAGCGGACGCTCGGTCGGCGCCCCTGGCGTGCTCGCAGCGTTGAAGCTCGCGCACGACAAATACGGCAAGCTGCCATGGGCCGAGCTGTTCGCACCTGCTATCACGCTGGCGCGCGATGGATTTCAGGTCTCCCCCCGCCTCGCCAAGCTTCTCGCCGAGTCAGACCCGGCAAGCTTCGCCCCCGCGGCGCGCGCCTATTTTTTCGATCCTGCCGGGCGCCCCAGGCCCGAGGGCTACAAGCTGAGCAATCCGGCGCTCGCTTCCACCCTCGAGGCGATCGCGAGAGACGGGCCATCGGCGTTCTATGAGAGCGGCATCACCCGCGACATCGCGGCCGCCGTGCGAAGCGACCCGCGCGGGCCCGGCAAGCTCACCACCGACGACCTCGCGAACTATCGCGCCAAATTGCGCGAGCCCGTTTGCGTTCTCTATCGCAGCTTCGACGTGTGCGGCGCAGCTCCTCCTTCCTCCGGTGCGGTGACCGTCGGCCAGGTGCTAGCGCTGATTGAGCCTTTCGATATCGGCAGCGATCCTCTCGCTGTCCTGCCCGTGCATCGCATCGTCGAGGCCGAGCGCCTCGCCTTCGCCGACCGCGCGCGTTACCTCGCCGATCCGGATTTCGTGCCCGCCCCGGTCGCAGGTCTGCTTGACAAATCCTATCTCGCCCAGCGCCGCGCCCTGATCGACCCAACCCGTGCGCGCGGGGAAGTGACCGCGGGCACGCCGCTCAACACCCGCCAAGGCGCCTATGGAAACGATGCGACGCTAGAGAATGTCGGCACCAGCCACATTTCCATCGTTGATGACGACGGCAACGCGATCTCCATGACCACCTCCATCGAGCAGGCCTTCGGCTCGCGTCTGATGGTGCGCGGCTTCCTGCTCAACAACGAACTTACCGATTTTTCCTTCGTCCCCGTCGATGACGAGGGTCGTCCTGTGGCAAACCGCGTCGAGCCCGGCAAGCGCCCGCGAAGCTCGATGGATCCGACGATGATTTTCGCGAGTGGAGAAGCCGCCGGCGATCGCCGGCTTCGCTTCCTGCTTGGCTCGCCGGGAGGGCCAGGCATCATCCTGTTCGACCTGAAGGCCATCATTGCTCTACTCGACTGGCATCTCGACCCGCAAGCCGCGACCGCGCTCGCCAATTTCGGCTCGACCGGCGGACCGTTTCTCCTTCAGCCTGGGCGAGAATGGGATGCGCTCGCTGACGGCATGGCCAAGCTCGGCCACGAGGTCGAGCGCTTAGACTTCATCAGTGGCCTTGCCATCATCGCTGTTACGCCCGAGGAACTTAAAGGCGGCGCCGACCCACGCCGCGAAGGCGTAGCAATCGGGGATTGATCTTTCACCATGCCCAAAACCAAAAACATCGCCATCCGCGGCGCAGGTGTCGTTGGCCTTTGGCAGGCGCTCACGCTCGCCCGCCGCGGGCATAGAGTGACGCTGTGCGAGCGCTCGCCCGTGCCCTTCATGCACGGATGCAGCCTCTATGCCGGCGCCATGCTCGCTCCAAATTGCGAGGCGGAGGCCGCCGAGCTCATGGTGCGTGAGCTCGGCCTTCGCGGGATCGCGCTTTGGCGCGAGACGTACCCAGGCACGGCCGTGAACGGCACGCTCGTCGTGGCGCTTCATCGCGATCGCGCCGAGCTTGATCGCTTTGCGCGTATGACCTCCGGCCACCGGCGCCTATCGCCGGAAGAGCTTGCGGCAACGGAGCCTGCTCTGATCGATCGCTTTGCCGGAGCCCTCTATTACACAGAAGAAGCGCACATATCGCCTGAGCCAGCGCTGCGCTTTCTCTTGGAGCAAGCGCAGGCCGCCGGCGTTCTCGTCCGCTTCGCGGAGGGCGAATTTCCCGCCGATGCCGATCTGGTCGTCGATTGCCGCGGGCTTGCCGCCAAGGACGCGCTGCCGAATTTGCGTGGCGTGCGGGGCGAGCGGATCATAGTGAAGAGTCGCGAGGTGAACTTGTCGCGCCCGGTTCGCCTGCTGCATCCGCGCTTTCCACTCTACGTCGTGCCTTGGGGGGACGGCGTCTACATGATCGGCGCCACCGTCATCGAGAGCGAGGAGACGGGCCCCATCAGCGTGCGCTCGGCGCTCGACATTCTTTCGGTGGCCTACGCGCTTGACCCAGCCTTTGCCGAGGCCGAAATCGTGCTGCAGGGCGCCGGTGCCCGACCCGCCTTTCCCGACAATCGGCCTAGGATTATGGTCGACCGGCGCTATATCTATGTGAACGGCCTTTACCGCAACGGCTTCATGCTCGCGCCCGTATTGGCCGAGTTCGTGGCCGACTTCATCGAGACCGGCGCGACCGATCAGGAGGTGTTCGTTGCAGATCCTTGTTAACGGTGAACCCGTCGCCACAGATGCTAGCACGCTTGCCGAGCTGTGCGCCAAACTCGGCTTCACCGAGGCCAAGGTGGCGACCGCGGTCAACGGGTGCTTCGTCGCTTCTGCTCAACGCGGGCTGACGCCGCTCGCGCCGAAGGACGAGATCGAGATCGTGGCGCCGAGGCAAGGCGGCTGATGTTCGAGATCTATGGCGAGCGCTTCGCGTCCAGGCTGCTGCTCGGAACGGCGCAATATCCCTCCCCCGCGACGCTGAAGGAAGCGGTCGAAGCGTCGTCGGCGGAGATCGTCACGGTTTCGCTCCGCCGCGAGTCGGCGCGGATGCGCGCAGGCCAAGGCTTCTGGGAGCTCATCGAAGAGCTCGGCGTGAGTGTGCTGCCAAATACCGCAGGCTGCCACACCGCCAAGGAAGCGGTGGCCACGGCGGAGATGGCGCGCGAGCTGTTCGACACGCCGTGGATCAAGCTC
>DATFVP010000257.1:0-2663 GCA_035260285.1 Methyloceanibacter sp. | reverse complement strand
CGACAAGTTCGGCGCCATTGGTGCTACCGCGATGACCAAGGCCGCTGGCCTGCAGTTCATCCCGCAGGGTGGCGAGCTGAACGTCTTCAGGGTCATGGAGTAACCTGACTCTGTAGATTAAAGAACGGTAAGAGACGCCCGGCGCCCTTGCGGCATCGGGCGTCTTTTTCTTATATACGGGGAAGGTTAGATAGCCGTCGCGGTTTGAATGGATGGGACTTCGATCCTGCCCGGCGCGACTCAACCAAGCAAAGAAACGCCCGTGTCTCCCATCACCCTACGGATGTTCACGGCTGTGGCCATCTGCCTCGCCGTTCTCGGCCTCATCGCCGCTCCAGCGGTCGCGGCGAAAAAGCCCTTCACTCGCGACCTCAGCAAAGAGTTCGACGATCTCACTCCGAGCGAGAAGATTTCCATCCGCGCCGCCGCGAAGGCTGCCTACAAGGCGAAGAAGATCGATCGCCTCGTCGTCTGCGCCGATCCTGGCAACATGCCGTTCTCCAACATCAAGCAGGAAGGCATGGAGAACAAGATCGCCAATGTTCTCGGCGAGGCCATGGGCGCGCAGGTGAGCTTCTATTGGCGCCCGATGCTCGAGCGCGCGCTCAATCGCGAGACCTTCGACGCGCAAAGGTGCGACGTGATGATCGATGTGCCCGCCAATTACGGGTCGCAGCTAACCACCACGCCGGTTTATCGCACCGCTTACGTGCTCGCCTATCGCAACGACAAGGGCTTCGACTTCAAGAGCTTTGAGGATCCCAAGCTCAAGCAGCTTAGGATCGGTGTTTTCCAGACCTCGGGCATTCGCGAGGCGCTGGTGAAGCACGGCATCGTCGACAATCTGAAGCTGCACGTCGTTACCCATGACGCAGACCTGAAGCCGGAAAATCAGCCCTGGTATCAGGTGCAGCAAGTCGTCGACGGCGATCTCGACGTCGCGGCGGTCTGGGGGCCGTTTGCCGGATGGGTCAAGTCGAAGGGAGAGCCGATCACCATTCAGGCCGTGAATCTTTGGGAAGACACCATACCGCTCGAGTTCGACCTCGCTATTGGTGTGCGTAAGACCGACGTGCTGCTGAAATACGCCCTCGAGTTCGCTCTTGAGGACAAGAAGGACGAGATCGAGAAGATCTTGCGGAGCTACGGCGTTCCGCTCGTGCAATGCAGCCGCTGCCTGATCGCTGGCGACCTGCCTGCGCATGGCTACTACAATACGGTCTCTCAGCAGGACTATAAGGCACGTCCCGACCTCGCTTCGCCCGATCAGGTCGTCACCCAGCAGAAGGTCGAAGGCTGGCTCGAGCAAGGCGCCGACATCACCCAGGAGCTGAGCAACGCGGTCATTGCCAACGATACGGCTCGCGTGAAGTTCCTGGTCGGCAAGGGTGCCGATGTCAACAAGACCGACAATCAGGGCTCCACGCCTCTAACCAGCGCTGCGCGCGATCGTCATCCGGAAATGGTGGAGTTCCTTATTGGGCTCGGCGCCGATCCGAATCTTGCGAACAATGACGGCATGACCCCTCTGCTTACCGCCGTGCTGCGCGATCATGTGCCCACGGTCAAAGTTCTGCTCGCCAAAGGCGCCGACATCGAGAAGCCCGGGCCTGAGGGCTTTCGGCCTCTGGCGGTTGCCATCTCCGAGGACAGATATGAGACAGCGAAGGCGCTGATGGAGGCTGGGGCCAACGTGAACGTGCCGGCCGCGGCTGACGGGCTAACACCTCTGATGGTGGCGGTGGCGCAGAGCTCGCCGGGAGAAGGCGCCGTCTTCTTGCCTTCGAGCACGCGCCCCCTCGACATCGCCAAGGGGCTCTTGGAGCGCGGCGCCGACGTGAACGCCAAATCGAAGGCCGGAGTCACGGCTCTGATGGTGGCCGCGGCGCACAACAATCCGCCCATGATCGGCCTCTTGATCGAATCTGGCGCCGACACCGCCGCCAAGAACAATCAAGGCAAGACCGCCGAAGATGTGGCGCAGCTGAACAAGAATATGGAGGCCGCCCAAGCCATTAGGGTGCTCGCCACGGCAAAGTCGGCAGCCGCTCCCGAGGCTCAAAAGCCCGGGACTTCGAGCCAATGACCTCGGCTCGTTTGCGAGGACCTTTGCGATCGATTGCACAAGCCACGGCCATCGCCGTGGTTTTGTGCTTTGGCCTCCCGGCGCTTCTATCGCAGTTCGTTCCGTTCTTAGCGGCGTCGACCGCGGCCGCAACGTCTGAGCGCGACTTCACCGAAGATGACGTCAACGCCGCGGTCAAGAAGGTGATCGACGAGCGGTCGCAGGACGGCGTCTTCGTGTTCCGCGACCCGAAGCTCAGCGCCGACCTGCATCTCGTCTACGAGCAGGTCAAGATCGTGCGCGCGGCATGGAAGGCTATGGATGGTTCGCAAACACCATCTTTCACGACAAGGATGAAGCCAAGAAGCAATACGCCATCGACTTCTGGTTCAAGCCAGACGGAAAAAACCTCAAATTAATGGACATCCGCGTGCAGAAAGGTCCGAAGCAGGAAGGCGATGGGTGGGTCATGATCACCCGCATGCCTGTCGCCTGGTGGTGGCTGCCGGTGCAGGAGCATCCCGGCGACACCGAAGTGACCCGTGCCTGGCAAGTGATGAGCGCCATTCACAACTTCATCGCCACCCATAAGGACAAG
>DATFVP010000256.1:0-6951 GCA_035260285.1 Methyloceanibacter sp. | reverse complement strand
AGACCCGGGCGAGGCCCTCGCCGACCAGCTCGCCTTGCAGCCAGATGCGCTCGCCGCCCTTCACCACATAGACTTGCGCGAGCGCATAGCCGTGGCGATCAGTGCGGGTGCCTCCATAGCGAAGCTCGACCTCAGCACCTGAGGCAAGTTTCGCCAGAGCTTCCTTCGCCTCGTTGACCATCGGCCAGGGACGGTCGCCATGCGCGGCGATGGGTGCTGTCGGCGCCTTGGTGTTGACGAGCCGCACGACCGTGCCGTCGGTAAGGGCAAGCGTCTCGCCATCCTTGACCTCGGCCACCGTGCCTTTCTGTGGCTCGGAGAGCTCGCAGGCCAAGGCCGAGAATGAGAGGCAGTTGCGGTGAGAGAGACCCAGGAGTGACACGGCGGAGATGCAACATCCGAAGCCCCCTCAACTCGATTGTGTTCCTATTTTGTTCTACAACCTGATTGGAGTCAAGATGGATTCGTCGAGAGAAGGTTTTTGCACAGGGGAATCACATCGACCGCGGCGTCCGCGCATGCTTGCGCGGGCATCGCGCCGCGGATACGCCTATATATCCGTTCGCGGAAATCGCCGGCGCGCGCCGAAACGGGACCCCGTAGCTCAGTAGGATAGAGCATCAGATTCCTAATCTGAGGGTCGCAGGTTCAAATCCTGCCGGGGTCACCAACTTCGAGTCAGCCGTTCGGCAGCGGCCAGGAGCGCTGGTGAGATTTCCACCTTCACCGCTTCTTCCGCAACAAACACAAACGCGCACAGAAAGCTGCGCTGGAGTCAGGGTCTGGTTGATCTTGCATGAAGCCGGGTGGAGGCTTGGCCGGGGAGTGCCGCGATCGACCACTGCCTAGTTGTCGCTATGCGTCTCGCCCACTGCGCCGAGCTCTTCTTGCAGTCTCGCCTCGCACGCCCCGCTCAGCTCGTCCTTGTGCTCGAGAAGGCAGAAGCGAATGGCGCCGACGTCGGCGGTGGACTCCCGGCAGAACTTCAATTTGTCGTCGGTGCAGGGAGCCTTGCCGGCAAGAGCTGTTGCAGGAAACAGGAAGGCGACGGTGCCCAGAGCGAGGACCAATTTCATGGCGGACCTCCATGCTTGAAGCTCTGGACAACAAACGATTGGCAGTCCGAAAGAGTTTCCCAAGTCAGCCTAGTCGCGCCGCTTTTCTGGCAGCGGCAGTGATCGTCGTTGGATCGGGGGCGCCTCGCGGGACGAGCCAGGTTCCTCCCACGCACGGCACCGCCTCGAGGGCGAGCCACTCGGCAGCGTTCTCCTGCTTGATGCCGCCCGTCGGACAGAAGCGGCAGCGAGGGAAAGGAGAGGAGAGTGCCTTGAGGGCGGGAATCCCGCCGGCGGCAACGGCAGGGAAGAATTTGAACCTGGTCAGTCCGATGTCCAATCCGCGCATGATGTCGCCGGCTGTAGCGATGCCCGGCAAAAAGGGGATACCGGACGCAACAGCTCTCTTGCTTAGCGGCTCGGTCAGGGCTGGCGATACGATGAACCGCGCGCCGGCCTGAACGCTGGCCTCGAGGTCGCGTTCGTTCAACACGGTGCCGGCGCCGACCACGGCGCCCTCTACCTTCGCCATCTCGCGAATTGCCTCAAGTGCCACCGGGGTACGCAGCGTCACCTCAAGCGCGGGCAAGCCGCCGGCGACCAGAGCTTCGGCAAGGGGGCGCGCATGGGCGACGTCATCGATGATCAAGACCGGAATGACCGGCGCGAGCGACATGATCGCGTCGACATCGATCATCGGCTGTGTTCCTCGGCAAACGCCGCGGCGGCGCCGAACAGGCCAGGCTGGGGATGAGTGATCACTTTGACCGGGATCGCCGCCATCATTTGCTCGAAGCGGCCCTTGGCCGTGAACCGACTGGCAAATCCTGAGCGCGGCAAAACATCGACCAGGCGCAGGCCGAGACCGCCGGCGATGATCGCGGCCTTCGCGCCCTGCGCGAGCGCGATGTCGCCGGCGACGCCGCCAAGTGCCATGCAGAAACGGTCGAGGGCCGCGGCCGCCAATCCGTC
This sequence comes from Methyloceanibacter sp., assembly GCA_035260285.1. Classification (GTDB taxonomy): domain Bacteria; phylum Pseudomonadota; class Alphaproteobacteria; order Rhizobiales; family Methyloligellaceae; genus Methyloceanibacter. The sequence continues at coordinate 4,924 of DATFVP010000256.1, read as the reverse complement.
CTCACCCGATAGGGCCGCGGCCCAGAGCGCCTTGTCATCCATGGCCTGAACCGACCGGCCCTCGATCGCAGCCAGAGCCTCGTAGATGTTTGCCAGCCCAGGGCCGGAGACGATGCGCTCGACAGAGACCCGCCGGTAGCGCTGACGCAGCCGCGCGAGAATTGCATCTTCGATGCCGTCGAGCGGCGCATAGTCGATATGTCCACCCTCGCATTCGATGACATGGTTGCGGTCTTCGCGGCGCAGAACATGCGCAACGCCGAGCCCGGTTCCGGGACCAAGGATGGTGATGACACCCTGCTTCGGCAGTGGCAGGTCCGGCCCGCAGAGATGGCGAAGATGCTCGTGTTCGACGTTCACCACCGCATGAGCGACCGCGCCGAAATCGTTGATCAGGGTGACCCGGTCGACGCCGAGCCGGTCGCCGATCTGTTCAGGCCAGACGATCCAGGGATTGTTGGTGAGCTTCAATACGTCGCCTATGACCGGGCAAGCCACGGCAATGGCCGTGGCGCGCGGCAGGGCACGCCCCACCTGTTCGCCGAAAGCTTCCCAGGCGGTTTGCAGGCTCGCATACGTGTCCGTACGAAGAGTTGTGGCGTCGCCGAGGCGTCTCACGCGGCCATGATCGACGTCGGCGATGGCGAACCTCGCGTGGGTGCCTCCGATATCGACCGCGACGAGTTCCATTAGAGCCCGGCCGCGGCGAGCATCGCCGAGGCGCCGCGCTCGGCCCCATCGGTGCCATGACGCATGAAGGCGAACAGCTCGCGCCCGGTTCCGAATGGCGGCGGCGGCGGTTCCGCATCTTCGCGGGCGGCCCACTCCTTGCCATCGACGAGCGCGGTCAGCTCACCACGGCTGGCGCAGAGCCGGACGATATCGCCGTCGTGCAGCCTGGCGATCGGGCCCCCGCCAAGCGCCTCGGGGCTGACATGGATCGCAGCAGGAATTTTGCCGGAGGCGCCCGACATCCGTCCGTCGGTCACCAGCGCGACCTTGAAGCCACGATCCTGGAGCACGCTCAGGGCCGGCGTGAGCTTGTGCAGCTCAGGCATGCCGTTCGCCCTCGGGCCCTGGAAGCGCACCACCACCACCACATCGCGCTCCAGCTCGCCTGACTTGAACGCCGCCAAAACCTCATCCTGATCCGAGAAAATCCGCGCTGGCGCCTCGATGGTCCATCGGGACGGGTCGACCGCGCTCGTCTTGAAAGTCGCGCGTCCGAGATTGCCTCGCACGAGCCGCATGCCTCCATCGGGATTGAAGGGATTTGACACCGGCCGCAGCATGGTCTCGTCGAGCGAAGAGTGCGGCGCTTCCTCCCACACCAGGCTTTCGCCTTGCAGCTTCGGTTCGCGGGCGTAGTCGCCGAGATCGTTGCCTCCGACGGTCATGACGTCTCGATGGAGCAGGCCGGCGTCGAGCAAGGTCGCGATGGTGAATGCCATTCCTCCCGCTGCCTCGAACTGGTTCACGTCACCAGAACCGTTCGGGTAAATGCGCGCGATCAGCGGCACCACCGCAGACAGCCGGTCAAAATCCTCCCAATCGATCGAGATCCCTGCAGCGCGCGCGATCGCTGGCAGATGGATCGCGTGGTTGGTCGATCCTCCGGTCGCGAGCAGGCCGACCGCGGCGTTGACGATCGCCCGCTCATCGACGGCGCGGCCAAGCGGGCGATAGTCGTTGCCGTCCCAGCCAATCTTCACCAATTGGTGAACCGCCGCGCGGGTTAGCTCCTGGCGAAGTTTGGTGCCGGGGTTGATGAAGGCAGCGCCGGGAATATGCAGTCCCATCACCTCCATCATCATCTGATTCGAATTGGCGGTGCCGTAAAACGTGCAGGTTCCAGCTCCATGATAGGAGGCTGCCTCAGCCTCGAGCAGCTCGGCGCGCCCAATCTTGCCGTCAGCGTAGAGCTCGCGGATGCGGCGCTTCTCTTTGTTGGCAAGCCCTGAGGGCATAGGCCCTGCAGGCACGAAGATCGCCGGCAGGTGACCGAAGCGAAGCGCGCCGATCAAGAGCCCGGGCACAATCTTATCGCAGATGCCGAGGAGTGCAGCCGCCTCGAACATGCCGTGACTGAGCGCGACGGCAGTCGAAAGCGCGATGGTATCGCGGCTGAACAGCGACAGCTCCATGCCGCGCTGACCCTGAGTCACCCCGTCGCACATCGCCGGCACCCCGCCAGCGACCTGCGCCGTCGCGCCAACCTCCCGCGCGAACAGCTTCATCTGCTCGGGGTATCGGCCGTAGGGTTGATGCGCCGAAAGCATGTCGTTGTAGGCGGTGACGATACCGATATTCATGGCCCTGCCGTCGCGGATCGCTCGTTTGTCCTCGCCTGAGGCGGCAAAACCGTGCGCGAGATTTCCACAAGACAGCATCGGACGATCGACGCCTGACTCCCGCTCGCGCGCTATCAGATCGAGATAGGCGCTGCGGGTCGCACGAGAGCGTTCGATTATCCTTTCCGTGACCATCTCGATTTCGGGCTGAAGTGTCATGTTGCGCTCCAATGAACGAGGACGGGACTTTCGGCCGCCGCCAACACGCGCCCGATGGGCGTCGCAGAGAGCGGGCCATCCTCGAGAGCGCGCTCCACGACCGCGCGCTTCTCCGCGCCGGACAATGCGAGCAAGAGGACACGCGACGAGACGATGCCGGCGCGGCTGAGCGTGACGCGTGCGACCGGTGCCTCAGGAGGGAGCGGATCGGGCATCACCCCGAGTGCTTTGCGTGCCGGGGGGCCATCAAGCGCTTGCTCGAGATCAGGCCCGGGAAAGATCGATGCCGTATGTCCGTCTACGCCAACCCCGAGCCAGACCAGATCCAGTGGCCAGTTGAGCCCTGATAGCTGCGCATCGGCGACCTTTCCCGCCGTTTGGTAGTCGCACTCGCCATTGAGCGTGAGCGGCAGGACGCGCGCCCCCTTTGGCTCGAAATGGCGGGCAATCATTGCGACATTGCTCAACGGGCTGTCCGCCGGGACCATGCGGTCGTCGGTCGGAATGATCGTGACATGAGGCCAATCGATCGCCGCTTCTGCCAGTCTTCGGTAGATCGGCACAGGTGACTTTCCGCCGGGCAGAGCGACCAGGGCCACACCGCGTTCATCGAGGGCCGTTGCGACGACGAAGCTCACGTCGTCGACGACGGCATCCGTCATTTCGTCGGCAGTGTCATAGTCGAGCCACTCAGCCTCAATCATGCCAGCTCACTCCGTCGCGTTCGGTCAAGCCGATCGCCGCCGAGGGACCCCAGGTACCTGCCGGATAGAGGCGGGGGGTCATTTGATTCATTGCCCAGCCGTCACGAATCGCGTCGATCCACGCCCATTGCGCTTCAACCTCGTCGCGGCGCACGAACAAGGTCGGGTCTCCTTCAATGAGATCGAGGAGCAACCGCTCATAGGCGATGCGCCGGGGGGCGCCTGCGAAGGCACTGGTCAGCGACAGATCAAGCGGCACCTCGCGCAGACGGATGCCGTCGCGATCGAGGCCGGGTTCCTTCGCCATTACCAGGAGGCTGACATTTTCCTCTGGCTGCAAGCGGATGACGAGCTTGTTCGGTTGCACGACAGCGCCTCGGTCTTCGAAGATCGAATGAGGCACCTGACGAAACTGGATGAAGATCTCAGATTCGCGGAGGGGCAGACGCTTGCCGGTCCTGAGATAAAACGGAACACCTTTCCATCGCCAATTGTCAACATGGACCTTCAAGGCAACGAAGGTTTCGGTATTTGACGGCTTTCCCAGCTCTTCGAGATAGCCCGGGACGAGCCTGCCGTCGACCGCTCCGGCACCATACTGGCCGATGACGGTGTGCGTGGCGGCCGTCATGCGGTCGATCGAACGTAGCGATCGCAACACCTTGACTTTTTCGTCGCGCACCTCGGCGGCGTTGTAATGCGCCGGAGGTTCCATTGCCACCAGCGCCAAGAGCTGGAGCATGTGGTTCTGCACCATGTCACGCAGCGCGCCGGCATCGTCATAAAAGTTGATCCTGCCTTCGAGCCCCATCGTCTCTGAGACGCTGATTTGGATATGGTCGATTGCGCTCGCGTTCCACAGCGGCTCGAACAACCAGTTGCCGAAGCGCAGCGCGAGCAAGTTCTGCACTGTCTCCTTGCCGAGATAATGGTCGACGCGGAATGTTCGCTCCTCCGGAAAGGCGGCGACCACCGCGTCATTGATCACGCGGGATGACGCAAGGTCGTGGCCGAGAGGCTTCTCAAGACCAATCCTGGCCCGTTCGCCGGTCAGCCCGGTATATTGCAGCCCGGCGATGGTCGGCGAAAACAGCGACGGAGCGGTGGATAGAAAGATGGCAATGTTGCGGGTGCCGCCGTTGCCGAGTGCCTTCGATAAGATGCCGAAACTCTCAGGTTGAGATGCGTCGAGCTGCACGTAGCGGAGCTGCTTCAGGAAGTCCCATGCTGTCCCCGGCCGGCGGCGGTCTGCCGGCAGGTATCTCTCAATGGTAGCCCCGACTAGCGAGCGAAAATCGTCGCTCGTCAGCTCGCCGTCCGCAGTGCAGAGCATGGCGAGCTGCGGCGGGATCAGACCATCGGCATGGAGTGCAAAGAGCGACGGCAGCAACATGCGCTGCGCCAGGTCTCCAGTGGCGCCAAAGAGCAGTAGGCTGTCCGCAGTCAGCGTCATCGCTACAAACTCATGGGGTGAGGTGACATGAGCGCCGACAGCTCAGCAAACCGCAGCGCTATGGCGCGCTTGCGGCGGCTAGACTGTCAGGCGCTGCTACCACGTTGTTAAGGTCGTCGACGCTCGGGCGATCGAGGGCAATAAATGCGACGAGCCCGGCGACCAGCCAAAGGAGTGCAACGACCGCCTTAAGAGGAACTAGATCTGGTCCATCGCTCTGCGAGCTTGCGTATTTGTGGTCCACGTTCTTCCCCTGC
>DATFVP010000255.1:0-15592 GCA_035260285.1 Methyloceanibacter sp. | reverse complement strand
GGCGACTAGCCCTGCGGCTCGCGCTTGAGATCCTTCAGCTTGGCGAACACCGAATCGACGTCGGGGACGTCTTCCTCCTCTTCCGGTGCGGCCATGGCTTCGCGCGCCTCCTGCGCCAGAGCGGTTGCCATTGACCGCTCGGGCTCCGGAGCAGGCGCCACGTCAATGGTCTCCTCGGCCGGGATAAGAGTCCCGGCCTTGGGAGGCTCTGTTGCTTCGACCTCATGCCGCTCGCGGGCGAGCCTCGCCGCCGCTTTCTTCACTTCGGCATCGAGGTCGATCTGCGAGCATAGGCTGAGCGCCACCGGGTCCTGGGCCACGAGGCTGCCCGAATTCCAATGCGTCCGTTCGCGGATGGCGATGATTGTCGGCTTGGTGGTGCCGACGAGGCGCATGATCTGGGAGTCCTTGAGCTCAGGGTGATTTTTTAGAAGCCAGAGAATGGCGTTTGGACGGTCCTGGCGGCGCGACACCGGCGTATAGCGAGGCCCACGCTTGGTCTTGACTTCAGGCACCTCGACCTTGGGCTCGGCAAGCTTCAGCCGATAGGAGCTGTCCTTCTCCGCTTTGGCGATCTCGTCGCGGGTCAATTGGCCAGAGGAGATGGGGTCCATGCCCTTGATGCCATGAGCCACGTCGCCATCGGCGATGCCCTTCACTTCGAGCACATGCAGGCCGCAGAACTCGGCGATCTGCTCGAACGTAAGCGAGGTGTTGTCGACCAGCCAGACGGCGGTCGCTTTGGGCATGAGCGGGGTACGGTCCATAGATCTTGCGATACCTGTAAGAAACGGCCGGTCTCTCGCCCCCTAAAGGCCACGAGAGCGAGCCAGATTCACATGAAGGGGAACCGCCTCTATATAGGGTCTGCTGCTTCTGTAGGCAAATGCTTCCAAGCCGACGCCCAGGTTTTTCTTGTCGCTTCGCGCGGGGTCGATTCCGGCTTTCGCCGGAATGGCGCCGGATCGCGGCTCCTGCCGGCCCTTAGCTCTCCACCACAAGCACGATCTTGCCAATGTGATCGGGATCGTCGATGCGGGTATGCGCGGCGGAAGCGTCGGCGAGGGAGAAGGTCGAGTCGATCACAGGCTTGAGCTTGCCCTCGGCGATGAGCGGCCAGACTTTCTCCTCGATGGCCCTGGCCATGCGCGCCTTTGACTCGACGCTCTGGGCGCGCAGGGTCGAGCCGGTCAGTGTCAACCGCCGCATCATCAGACGCATCAGATCGATCTCGACTTTCGAGGTTTTGAGGAAGGCGATCTGCACGATGCGCCCGTCAAGTGCCGCAGCGCGCAGGTCCCTCTCGATATAGTCGCCGCCGACCATGTCGAGGATTACGTCGGCGCCATGGCCTTGCGTCGCCTCCTTCACCACCTCGACGAAATCCTCGTTGCGATAATTGATGGCGCGGTCAGCACCGAGCTCCTCGCAGGCCCGCACCTTCTCGGCGCTGCCTGCGGTTACCATCACCTTGGCGTCGAAGAGCTTGCCCATCTGAATTGCGGTGGTGCCGATGCCGCTCGCGCCGCCATGCACGAGCAGCCACTCGCCCGGCTTGAGGCCGCCGCGCTCGAACACGTTGTGCCACACGGTGAACACGGTTTCGGGCAGAGCCGCTGCTTCCACGAGGCCCAGGCCTTCCGGGACGGGCAATGTCGCGCTTTCCGGGGCCACGCAGAACTTGGCATAGCCGCCGCCATTGGTCAGCGTGCAAACGGCCTCGCCGATTTTGTATCGTGTCGCGCCAGGCCCGCAGGCCGCTACGTGCCCCGCAACTTCCAGCCCGAGAAGATCGGAGGCGCCTTTCGGCGGCGGGTACCAGCCCTGACGCTGAACCACGTCGGGGCGATTGATGCCAGCGGCCTTGACCGCGACCAGCACCTCGCCGGCTCCGGGGACCGGCACTGGGCGTGTTGCCGGTACGAGCACCTCCGGTCCGCCGTGGCCTTTCGCTTCGATGACGGTCATGGTCTCGGGCAGCATCGATCTATCCCTCTTTCTCGTTGCGGCACTGGTGCTAGGATGCTTCGGCGGCAAAGGAAAGAGCGATGGATCTCGAGGATCTCGAACCGAAGAAAAAGAAGGCCTACGAGCTCGGCCAGGACTTAAGCAAACTCTCCTTGGGCGAACTCGCCGAGCTCGTCGAGACGCTGAAGGCTGAGATTGCCCGGGTGGAAGCTGCAGGTGCGGCCAAGCAGGCTTCGCTAAGCGCCGCGGCCGCCGCCTTCAAGCGTTAACCATTCTTGCTAACTCCCTTTCTTTAGGTAAATCGGAGCTTAGCGTTAACTCGTTATTAGGAGCTTTGGACTAGGTTTTCAGCCATCCAGTCCTCTGGATGTGAGTGGCCTGTCCACTCTGTTTGACGCCTCCCTGTTAACTTCCTGAGCCGTCGCATGGCGGCTCTTTTTTTGCCCCAATCGCTGGTCTAACGTGTGTTCCGACAAGCGGGCGAGTTTGCCGCTTGGCGCATAGCCGTGGGCACGGGCGAAGAGGGAGTAGCCGATGGCGGGGAAGTCTAGGCGCGGTGACGGCGTCACCGTTTCTTTCGGCGCGAAATTTGCGCAGTCAGACCAATTCAAAACCGTCTTTCGCGAGGGCATGGCGCTCGTCGAGGCGGCCGCCACCTATCTCGACGGAGACGGGCGAAAGGAGGCGCGCAAGCTGCAGCCGCCGCATTCGCTCGCCTATGCCACCGAGAGCATGCGGCTGACCACGCGGCTCATGCAGCTCGCCTCCTGGCTTCTGATCAGGCGCGCGGTGAGCGAGGGTGAGCTGACGCTCGAGCAGGCACTAGAGGAGCAGCGCAAGATCAAGCTTCCAGGCAAGGGAAGCGATCAGCCGACCAGGGACTTCAGCGCCCTTCCGCCTCGTCTGAAAGAGCTGGTCGCCGAAAGCGTCAAGCTGCAGGAACGCATCGTACGACTCGACCAGATGCTTGGGCTGCAGCAGGCGCCTTTAGAAGATGCCGATCACCCTTTGAGCACGCAACTGTCGCGGTTGCGCGCGGCCTTCGGCACCGATACCGACTAGCGGTCTATTTGAGGAAGCCTTCGTATTTCCGCTTGAAGCGGGTGAGCCTGCCGCCGCGGTCGATGAGGTGCTGTCCGCCGCCGGTCCAGGCCGGGTGCGTCTTTGAATCGATGTCGAGCTTCAGCGTCTCGCCTTCCGCCCCGTAGGTCGAATAGGTGACGAACTCTGTGCCATCGGTCATCACCACCTTGATGCGGTGATAGTCGGGGTGGATGTCCTTTTTCATGGCGTTTTGCCTTGGAAATCGCGCTGTTTACGTTGAGGACGAGCCTATAACCGAAGTCCGCCACGCGCACAAGGCTGCGCCGGAAGGGCGCGGGCCTTTGATCTTTCGCTCTCCGCCCTCCTTCCGTACATTCCCCTCCGAGAATGAGGATACTCCCGCCCGTGACCGCAAAGCCCGACGGCCCGGACCTGCACCCCTTTCCTGCGTCAGAAGCGGCGGGCGAGGTCACGCAAGGGCTTGCCTCACTCCGTCCGCTGCTTGCGCTCAAACCTTATGTTCTGGGCTACCGAGTCATGATCGCAGCGGCGCTCGCCGCCCTCATCGTCTCGGCCGCGGCAACGCTCGCGGTGCCGCTTGCCGTGCGGCGCATGATCGATGTCGGCTTCAGCGGGGTCGAGCCCGGCCTGGTCGACAAATATTTCGCAACGCTGCTCGGCGTCGGCCTCATCCTCGCGTTGGCAAGCGCCGCCCGCTTCTATGCCGTGAACTGGGTGGGCGAGCGCGTCGTCGCCGATCTCCGCGCCGACATCTTCAAACACCTCACGGGCTTGAGCCCAGCCTTCTACGAGACGGCGCATTCGGGCGAGGTGATGTCGCGGCTCACCGCCGACACCACGCAGATCAAGGCTACGGCGAGCACGACGATCAGCCAGGCCCTGCGCAACCTCGTCATTCTGGTTGGCGCCGTGGCCATGATGATCATCACCAGCCCGAAACTGTCATTGCTCGTGCTGATCGCCATTCCGATCATCGTGCTGCCGCTCGTCGCCTATGGCCGCGCCGTCCGTTCCCTTTCGCGCGAGGCGCAGGACAGCCTCGCGCACGCTTCGGCCTATGCGAGTGAAAGCTTGACCCAGGTGAGGGTGCTGCAAGCCTTCACCCATGAGCGGGCTGCGAGCGCTAGATTTGCGGGTGCTGTCGAGCGCGCCTTCGGGGCAGCGAAAGCCCGCACCAAAGCCCGTGCCGGGCTCACCGCACTTGCCATCTTCCTCGTCTTTGCATCCGTCGTCGGCATTCTGTGGTACGGCGCCCAGGACGTGCTCGCCGGCATCATGACCGGCGGCAGGCTCGGACAGTTCGTGCTCTACGCCGTGCTTGCTGCGGCCGCGACCGGCGAGCTCAGCGAAGTCTGGGGCGAGATCAATCAGGCGGCAGGCGCCGCGGAGCGGCTCGGTGAGCTGCTCGCGGTCCAGTCTGCGATCAAATCGCCCTCGCAGCCGGTTCTGCTACCGGACCCGCCGCGCGGTGAAATTGCCTTCCGGGACGTCACGTTCCACTACCCATCGCGGCCGGCGATCAGCGCGCTGAACGGCGTGTCGTTCCGGGCGAAGAAGGGTGAGCGCGTGGCCATCGTCGGCCCTTCAGGCGCCGGCAAGACCACGATCTTTGCGCTTCTGCTCCGCTTCTACGATCCGCAAAAGGGGACGGTGAGTGTCGACGGCGTGCCAGTCAACCAGGCGGATCTTCACGAGCTTCGCTCGCGCTTCGCCATTGTGCCGCAGGAGCCTGCGCTGTTCGCCGACACGGTCGCCGCCAATATCAGCTATGGCGCCGGCGAAGCAAGCCTGGCCGCGATCGAGAAGGCCGGGCGGACGGCCTTTGCCCATGACTTCATCGCCGCGCTGCCGCAAGGCTACAACACCATGCTGGGGGAGGGGGGTGTGACGCTTTCCGCCGGCCAGCGCCAGCGCATCGCCATTGCCCGCGCCGTGCTGCGCGACGCGCCGATCCTGCTGCTCGACGAGGCGACGAGTGCGCTCGATTCGGAGAGCGAGACTTTGGTGCAGCGAGCGCTCGATGCGATCATGCAGGGGCGCACCACGCTCGTCATCGCCCATCGCCTGGCTACGGTGACGCGCGCCGACCGCATCCTCGTTTTCGACCAGGGGAGATTGGTGGAAGAGGGGACGCATCAGAGCCTGCTCGGTAATGGCGGCATCTATGCCAGGCTTGCCGAGCTGCAATTCGCCACCGACGCGGCCTAGAACCACAGCCAACAAAACCTTGTCATGCCCGGCCTTGTGCCGGGCATCCACGTTTATTCGTCGATGCAGCGTGGGAATCGTGGATGGCCGGGACAAGCCCGGCCATGACGGCGGTGGATGTTTGGAGTGTTAGGGCTCGATCTCTGGCTCGATGAGATGCGCTGCGATTTTCGCCAGCAGCGGATCGTGTACGCCGGTCTCCTCAAGATGCCTGAGCGTCTTTATTACATACTCCACGTTGCCGCCGGCCTGGCCCTTGCCGGCTTTGACGATACGGATCTGCGCCTCGAGCGGAAGGTCGCCCGCATATTGGGAATGGTTGCGGTCGACGAGATAGGTCAGCCCCTTCAGCACGCGACCTGAGCCATCGAGCAAGCGTATCGGCCGCACAGCCTCGACATAGACGTCGGTGACCTGCTCGCGCTCGCGCAAATAGGAGAGGGTCTCGTCCTCCGCGCCTTCCGTCACGCGGAAAGCCACGCCCTTGCAGGCGCCCCCGCGATCGAGGCCCAGCACCAGACCCGGCTCAGAATGGGTGCCGCGATGCACGATAGAATAGACGCAGAGCGCGCGATGGGCGCCCTTGAGCAGCGCGGGGGCGGATTCGGCGAAGGCAAAGCCAGGCCGCCACATCAGCGAGCCGTAGCCGAACACCCAAAGCTCAGGCATTTCGCATCAAGCCCGCTCGTAGCTAATCCTCACGGCCGTGCGGGCGGCCGAAATCGGCCTCCTGCGTATCCTGGCCAGCCTCGATGATGCCGCGGCGGATGGCGCGGGTACGGGTGAACAGCTCGAGCAGCGCAGTGCCGTCGTCCCAGCGGATCATGCGCTGAAGCGCTGCCAGGTCCTCGGAAAAGCGGCCGAGCATCTCGAGCACAGCCTCTTTGTTGTTGAGGAACACGTCGCGCCACATGACGGGATCGGAGGCGGCGATGCGGGTGAAGTCGCGGAAGCCGCCGGCGGAGAATTTGATCACCTCCGATTGTGTCACCTCTTCGACGTCGGCGGCGGTGCCGACGATGTTGAAGGCGATCAGATGCGGGATGTGGCTGGTGATGGCGAGCACGATGTCGTGGTGCTCAGGCGTCATTGTCTCGACCGCGGAGCCGAGCCCGCGCCACAGCTTCGCGACCTTCTCAACCGCAGCCTCGCTGCTCCGCTCGCATGGGGTGAGGATGACCCAACGGCCTTCGAATAATTCGGCGAAACCTGCATCCGGGCCTGAATGCTCGGTGCCGGCGATCGGATGACCAGGCACGAATATAGCCTGGCTCGGTAGCACAGCGAGAACCTGACGGATCACCGCAGCCTTGACCGAGCCGACCTCGGTGACGATGGCGCCTTGGCGGAGATGTGGCGCAACGGACTTTACCACATCGGCCGTGGCGCCGACCGGTACGGCGATGAGCACGAGCTCCGCCTCCTTGACCGCCTCAGACGGGGTGTTGGCAACGGAATCGCAAAAGCCGAGCTCCTTGGCGCGGTTATGCACTTGTGTGGAGGAGTCGTAACCGACGACGCGCCGGGCGAGCCCGCGGGCCTTGACGCGGCGTGCGACCGAGGAGCCGATCAGCCCAAGCCCGACGACGGCGATGGTGTCGAACAGAGGCTCGGTCATCGCCGCTTTTTGCCTGCTGCGGCCATGAAGGCCTTGAGCGCATCGAACGCGGCGAGATTTTCATCCTCGGTGCCGATGGTCATGCGCAACGCATCGGGAAAGCCGTATTCCTCCACCCGGCGCAAGATGATACGCCGCGACTGAAGGAAACTGTCCGCATCGACCGCGGAATGGCCATTGGCGCGCGGAAAGTGGACGAGAAGGAAATTTGCCGCACTTGGCGTGGTGGCGAGTCCGAGCGCTGCAAGGTCCTCGGTCATGCGGCCACGCCAGATCTCGTTGTGGTCAGCCGCGCGCTGCATATGCGCACGGTCCTCGAGCGAGGCGACGCCGGCGGCGATGGCCGGACCCGACACATTGAACGGGCCCCTGATGCGGTTCAGCGCGTCGGCGACGGCGTCGGGGCAATAGGCCCAGCCGATGCGGAGCGCGGCGAGGCCATAGATCTTGGAGAAGGTGCGCGTCATCACCGTGTTCGGGGTGGTGGCGACCAGCTCGATGCCCGCTTCATAGTCGTTGACGCGCACATATTCGGCGTAAGCCGCGTCGAGCACGAGCAGGACATCGTCGGGAAGCCCAGCGCGCAGACGCTTGACCTCGTCGAAGGTGATGTAGGTCCCGGTCGGATTGTTCGGGTTGGCGAGATAGACCATGCGCGTGGCAGGGGTCACGCGGGCGAGAATCTCATCGACATCGGCGGTGAGGTTCTTCTCCGGCGCGACCACCGGTGTCGCGCCTCTCGACAGAATGGCGATGCGGTAGACGAGAAAGCCGTGGCGCGAGTAGATCGCCTCGTCGCCGGGGCCGAGATAGGCGGTAGCGAGCAGACCGAGCAGCTCGTCGGAGCCGGCGCCGCAGACGATACGCGCGGGGTCGAGCCCATAGAGCTTGGCGATTGCTTCGCGCAAGGGCCGGGCCGAGCCGTCGGGGTAGCGCGACAAGGTCTTGGCGGCGGCGAGGTAGGCCTCGACGGCGCGCGGGGAGGGGCCGAACGGCGTCTCGTTGGAGGAGAGCTTGATCGCCGGGCCGCCACCTGCAAGAGCGCTCTTCCCCGGCACATAGGGCACAATGTCGAGAATGCCTTGCCGGGGGCGCAAGGCCCGCTTCGCCGTCATTTCGCTCTCCTGGTGCGATTAGCCCTCGCCTTGGCGTCAGCTTGGGCAGCGGGGCCTCTCATAGGACCTTTCCTTTGCCCAAGGCAAAGAAAAGATTGACTTTCGGCCCTAAGCTCCTAGCTAACGCCGACTTGTCAAATTGCGAGGGATAATGTCCTCTAAACGGAATGGACTAAGAGCGATGAGTGAAGCGCCGGTATCGCAAACCGTTCTGGACCATTCCGTTCGGCTAGCGCAAATCGCCAATCCTGAGAGCCAGATCGTCCATTTTGACGATCCGCTTCCGCTCGACTGCGGCGAGAGCCTCGCGCCCTTCTCTATCGCCTACCAGACTTACGGTACGCTGAATGCCGACAAGTCGAACCTCGTGCTCGTCTGTCACGCGCTCACCGGGGATCAGCACGTGGCCAACATCCATCCGGTCACCGGCAAGCCCGGCTGGTGGGACACCATGGTCGGCCCCGGCAAGCCGATCGACACCAACCGCTATTTCGTGCTCTGCCCCAACGTGATCGGCGGCTGCATGGGCTCGACCGGGCCAAGCTCGATCAATCCTCGCACCGGACATGCCTATGGGCTCGACTTCCCGGTCATCACCATCGCCGACATGGTGCGGGCGCAGGCACGTCTGCTCGACTATCTCGGCATACCTGTGGTGCTCTGCGTGCTTGGCGGCTCGATGGGCGGCATGCAAGTACTCCAATGGGCGGCGACCTATAAAGATCGCGTGTTCTCGGCGGTGCCAATCGCTTGCGCGGCGCGCCACTCCTCCCAGAACATCGCTTTCCACGAGGTCGGGCGGCAGGCAGTGATGGCCGATCCCGACTGGTGCCAGGGCCGCTATCTCGATGAGGGCAAGAGCCCGCGCAAAGGTCTCGCCGTGGCCCGCATGGCGGCGCATATCACTTATCTCTCGGACGACGCGCTGCACACCAAGTTCGGCCGAAACTTGCAGGACCGCGACAAGATCACCTTCGGGTTCGACGCCGACTTCCAGGTGGAGAGCTATCTCCGTTATCAAGGCTTGAGCTTCGTCGACCGGTTCGACGCCAACTCCTATCTCTACATCACTCGCGCCATGGATTATTTCGATCTGGCCGCGGATCATGGTGGCATTCTCGCCAACGCCTTTCAGGGCACGCGCACGCGCTTCTGCCTCGTGTCGTTCACCAGCGACTGGCTGTTTCCCACTGAGGAAAGCCGGGAGATCGTGCATGCTCTGAACGCTGTCGCCGCCAATGTCAGCTTCGTGGAGCTGAAGACCAAGGGTGGGCATGACTCCTTCCTGCTGCACGAGCCCGAGCTGTTCGACACCATTCGCGGCTTCGTGAATGCGGCGGCGCGGCAGCGCGGCATCGCCGAGCCTGAGGGCTGGCGCCCATGAATCTGAACGTCCCGCCCCACGGGTTGCGCACGGCGAACGAGACGCCGCGCGTCGATCTCGTCCTCATCGCCGAGATGGTGACCCCTGGCGCGCGCGTGCTCGATATCGGCTGCGGCGACGGAACTCTGATGCGCCTGCTCGCGGCGAAACGCGGCGCCGATGCGCGCGGCATCGAGCTCTCTCAGGCCGGGGTGAATTCCTGCGTGGCGCAAGGGCTCGCGGTGATCCAGGGCGACGCCGACACCGATCTCGTCCACTACCCTGACCTCGCCTTCGACTACGCCATTCTGAGCCAGACCATACAGGCGACCTACAGCCCGCGGCACGTGCTCGAGCAGCTCCTGCGCATCGGGCGCCGGGCAATCGTGTCCTTTCCAAATTTCGGGCATTGGCGCGTGCGCACGCAGCTTCTGTTCGGCGGCAAGATGCCGAAGAGTGACAATCTTCCCGACCGCTGGTACGACACGCCGAACATCCACCTCTGCACCATCAACGACTTTTTGGATTTGTGCCGGGATGCAGGGGCAAAGGTGGAGGGGGTGGTAGCGCTCAACGCCTATGGCACCAAGCTCGGCGTCTCTCTGCCGCTGTTCATGCAGAACCTGTTCGGCGAGCAGGCGGTGTTCCTGCTATCGCGTTAGCTGGCGCAACGCCGGCAGGAACCGGAACCACGCGGCGGCGCTTGCTGCGAACTTCCTTGACCGGTACCGCGGCGTAGATCTGCTTGGTCGCCTCGACCAAGATCACGCCGGAGAAGGCTGGCCATAGCACGAGGCCGAGCCGCTCCCAGAACACGGGCCATTTGAGCAGCACGCGCCAAGAGAAGGGCGGCATATAGAGCGCGTACTGCCACTCCTCGGGCGAGAACATGGCCTCCTTGAGCAGCTTTGTGATCTGCGAGCGGCTGAAGGGGCGGCCATGGCCGAAGGGCGTGGTATCGACACGCGCCCACAGCCCGCGCCGATTCGGCACGATGATGAGCAACCGTCCGTTCGGGGCGAGCACCCGCCACAGCTCGCGCAGTAGCGCGCGCGTGCGTTCGCTCCATTCGAGCATGTGCACCAGCAAGAGACGGTCTGCACATTCGTCGGGAAGCGGCAGCTCGGTCTCGTCGACGAGGACGCTCAGGCAATCGCCCTCGCGCGGCCAGGAGATGACGCCAAGCTCGGCCGGCATGAGCGCGCCGCAGGGGCAGGCATCGGTGCGGAAGGCGCCGAGGTATGGGGCGGCGAAGCCGAGGCCGAACAGGCTAATGCCTTGCAAATTGCTCCAGCGCGCCCTGAGCCTCGCTCCGAGCAGGCGGCGCACCACGCCGCCGAGGGGGGAGGCGTAGAAGTCCTTCAAATCGATGGCATCGAGATGCATGGCCATCCTTATAACTCGACGCGCTAAATGCGGCATACCTCCCACAGGGGAAGCGCGACGAGCCGCGTTTAACGTGTCGCGCGGGGATGCTAGGGTGAGCCGAGAAATTACGGAAAGCAGCGGTGCGTAAATGGCAAAGCTTGAGGTTCACCAATTTCCGGCGCGCAGCGACAATTATGGCGTGCTCGTTCATGATCCCGAAACCGGGGCCACGGCCTCGATCGACGCTCCGGACGCCGATGCGGTCATCGAGGCCCTATACCAAAAGGGGTGGACGCTCACCCACATCCTCATCACCCATCACCATGGCGACCATACCGCCGGCAATAAGCGGCTGAAGGCGCTGAGCGGCTGCATCATCGTCGGGCCGAAAGTGGAAGCGCGCAGCATCCCGGCCATCGATGTCGAGGTGAGCGAAGGCGACAGCGTCGCGGTCGGCAACTCGAACGCACTCGTCATCGAGACGCCGGGCCACACGCGCGGCCATATCAGCTACCTGTTCCCCGAGGACGGGATCGTGTTTGTCGGCGACACGCTGTTCTCGGTCGGCTGCGGCAAGCTGCTCGAAGGCGACGCCAAGATGATGTGGCACTCGCTGCAAAAGCTGATGGCCCTGCCGCCGGAGACACAGCTCTATTGCGGGCACGAATATACCCGCGCCAACACGAAGTTCGCGCTGACCGTCGAGCCAGGAAACACCGCGCTGCAAGCGCGGTCCGTAGAAGCCGAGGAGCTTGCTAAGAAGAGACAGCCTGCGCTGCCAACCACCATCGAACGCGAGCTCGCCACCAACCCCTTCCTGCGTCCAACGAGCCCCGAGATCCAAAAGCGGCTCGGCATGGAGGGACGCGAGTTGTGGGAGATCTTCGGCGAGGCTCGGAGGCGCAAGGATCGGTTCTGACCGTGGCGGCCCATCTCACGGCGGAAGAGATCATCGCCAATCTGAAGCTTGGGCCGCATTCTGAAGGCGGCTATTTCCGTGAGACCTTCCGGGACGAGCCAGGCCATAAAGGTCGCGCGCATTCGACGGCGATCCTCTATCTGCCAGGGCAGGGGAGTGTCGCGCTGGCATCGCGTCGACGCGGCCGAGATGTGGCACTGGTATAGCGCGCCGCTGCTCCTCGAAGTGAAGCACGGCGAAGCGCGGCACGAACATCGTCTCGGCCCCGATTGGTTGAAAGGCGAGCACCCGCATGTCCTGGTCCCCGCCGGCGCCTGGCAGAGCGCCAGGAGCCTGGGGGCGTGGACGCTCTCCGGCTGCACCGTGGCGCCAGGCTTCGACTTCGCCGGTCACGAGCTCGCCCCTGACGGGTTCGAGCCCTAATCCATGAACTGGCCGCCGTTGATGGTGAGCGTCGAGCCGGTGATCCAGCCTGCCTCGTCGGCGGCGAGGAAGGTCACGCAGCGGGCGACTTCGTCGGCCTCACCCAGGCGGCCGACCGGGATCTGGCCTACGATCGATTTCATCACCTCTTCCGACACGTTGGCCAGCAGCTCGGTCGCCACGTAGCCCGGGGCGATAGCATTCACGGTGATGCCCTTCCGCGCGCTCTCAAGCGCGAGCGCCCTGGTGAAGCCGATGACGCCGGCCTTGGCCGAGCAATAGTTGGTGAGGCCGAGCTGGCCCTTCTGCCCGTTGATCGAGGCGATGTTGATGATCCGGCCGAAGTTCCGCTCGCGCATGCCGTTGATCAGCGGTCGCGTCATGTTGAACAGCGAGTCGAGGTTAGTGCGGATCACCTGCTCCCACTGCTCGTGGCTCATCTTCTGCAACATGGCGTCGCGCGAGATGCCGGCATTGTTGACCAGCACCTCGACCGGGCCGACCTCGTTCTCGACCTTGACGATGCCCTGCTCGCAGGCGACGTAGTCGCCGACGTCCCATTTGAAGACCGGGATCTTGGTTTCCTTCTTGAAGGCTTGAGCTGCCTCGTCATTGCCGCCGTAATTGGCGGCGACGCTGTAGCCAGCCTTCTTCAGGGTGTTGCTGATGGCGGCGCCGATGCCGCGCGTACCTCCGGTGACGAGAGCTACTCTCCCCATATCGCGTTCCTCCCTTTAGGCGCTCTTTACAGGCGCTTCGCGTTTGCAAGTCGAATTGGCCCCACGACGGGTGCGCCGGCGTGAGGCCTCGGCACTAACCATTAACGCGTTCTAATCACGCTCGACGCACATGGCGATGCCCATACCGCCGCCGATGCACAGCGTGGCGAGACCTTTTTTGGCGTCGCGCTTCTGCATCTCATGCAGCAGCGTGACGAGGATGCGCGCGCCGGAAGCTCCGATCGGATGACCGATGGCGATGGCGCCGCCATTGACGTTGACCTTGCCGGTGTCGATGGCGAGATCCTTGTTCACCGCGAGAGCCTGCGCGGCGAAGGCCTCGTTGGCCTCGATCAGGTCGAGGTCCGACACCTTCCAGCCTGCCTTCTCCAGTGCCTTGCGCGAGGCGGGGATTGGGCCGGACCCCATGATCTTGGGATCGACGCCGGCCGTTGCCCACGACGCAATGCGGGCGAGCGGCTTGAGCTTGCGCTTCTTCGCTTCGGCCGCACTCATCAGCACGAGGGCAGCTGCGCCGTCGTTGATGCCTGAGGCGTTGCCGGCGGTGACGGTGCCTTCCTTGTCGAATGCTGGGCGTAGCTTTGCCGCATCCTCGACCTTGGCGCCCTCGCGGATGTACTCGTCCTCGGCGACCACCGTCTCGCCCTTGCGGGTCTTGATGGTGACGGGAACGATCTCGTCCTTGAACTTGCCGGCCTTCTTCGCAGCTTCAGCCTTGTTCTGCGAATGGGTGGCAAATTTGTCCTGCTCTTCGCGGGTGATTTGCCATTGGCGGGCGACGTTCTCGGCGGTGTTGCCCATGTGATAGCCGTTGAAGGCTTCCCACAGCCCGTCCTTGATCATGCTGTCGATGAATTCGATGTTGCCCATCTTCTGGCCGTTGCGCAAATGCGCGACGTGCGGGGCGAGGCTCATGCTCTCCTGGCCGCCGGCAACGATGATGTCGGCGTCGCCGCTCTTGATCTGCTGGGCGCCCACGGCGACCGCACGCAGGCCAGAGCCGCACACCTGATTCAAGCCCCAGGCAGTGGCCTCGATGGGAATGCCTGCGGCAATCGCCGCCTGCCGCGCTGGGTTCTGTCCTTCGCCTGCGGTCAGGACCTGACCCATGATCACCTCGTCGACGTCTGTCGGCGGGACGTGTGCCCGGTCGAGGGCGGCGCGAATGGCGACCTCGCCAAGCGTATGGGCCGGCACGCTCGACAGCGAGCCGTTGAACGAGCCAACCGGCGTCCGCGCCGCGCTGACGATAACAACATCTTCGTCTTTCATCCTGGCCTCCACTTCGCCAACATATCCAAGGTCATACCCTACGGATTCACGCGATGGAAGCCTACGCCTTAACTGGCTCAAAGCGGTGCGGGAAAGCCTCTGGTGCTCCGCACAAAGAACGTGGTAGTGATCTCGCAGTTGCGGCATGGTTTTGCCTCGGCAATGAGCCAAGGGCCAGGGAGTCCAAAGACACGTGGCAAGGGATACCGACCAGGAGAACCGCCCGGTCATCATCAAGAAATACGCTAACCGCCGGCTCTACAACACCGATACGAGCACCTATGTGACGCTGGAGGACCTGGCCGAGATGGTGAGGTCTGAAAGAGACTTCGTGGTCTACGACGCGAAGACTGGGGAAGATCTCACCCATTCAGTGCTGACCCAAATCATTGTCGAGCAGGAGAGCAGAGGCACGAACCTGCTTCCTATCGGCTTCCTACGACAGCTGATCCGCTTCTATGGCGACAGCATGCAGCGGCTGGTGCCGAGCTATCTTGAATTCAGCCTCGATTCGCTCACCCGCCAGCAGGAGCAATATCGGCGCCGTTTCGCCCATACCTTCGGGACGGCGGCCTTCGAGGCCATGCAGGAGCAGGTGCGCAAGAACTTTGCAACCTTCGAGCGCGCGCTTGGCCTGTTCAGCCCGTTCACCGGCGCCGGGCCAAGCGAGAGCAAGAACGACCACGCTCCGTCGGCGGCTCCCAAGGAGCCCAGCGCAGAGACCCCGCGCAGCGACGACGAGATCGCCAATCTGAAGGCTGAGCTTACCGCCATGAAGGAGCGGCTCGACGAGCTCTCCCGGCGGTAGCAAGCCAACACCGTCGTCATGCCCGGGCGCAGACCTGGGCATCCACCGTTACCTCAACCAGTTGAAACGAATGGAATGGGTTGCCGGGTCAAACCCGGCAATGACGAGGTTTTTTTGCCTGAACGGCAGATGAATGGCTCACGCAGGGTTCAGCCCACGCCCTCTAAATTCCTCCTCAATGAGCTCCTCGACGCGGGGAGCAGGACCAAAGAGGAGGTTCACCATGACAAGCAATCGCCTTCGCAATTCGCTCACCGCCATCCTCGCCTTTGCCGTTGCTGCGACGTTGATCGCCGGCTCGGCATTCGCTGCCGATGGAGGCAATGGCAAGTTTGAAGCGCCGCGGCAACAATGCCCAGCTTAACACCGGCACCTTCCAGATCGTGGTTCCCAAGGCCGACCGCGGCTCCGGCAGGCAGGTCGCCAAATTCGTGGCTCCCAAGGCCGATCGGGGAAACTTCGGTCCGATCAGGGTCTTCTCACTGCCGCCAAACTCCTATACCGGCGGCTCCTACGGAGACGACGGCTGCTACTAACGTCAGCTCCCCTCTCTGACGCAGACTGCCCCGGGGCGCGCGTCCCCGGGGTTTTTTTGCGAACCGGGTGCGGCGCTCTAGGTGTCGCTGCCGACGGAGTAGTCGCGGCGTGCCGACCTGATGGTGACCGAGAAGCCGGCGATGACGTCGATCAGGGTCGTGAGCATGATCAAAAAGAACAGGGAGGTT
>DATFVP010000254.1:0-24046 GCA_035260285.1 Methyloceanibacter sp. | reverse complement strand
TGCACCTTGCCCTCCGCGTTGAGGGTGGTGACGATGGTCTCCCTGATGATCGGCATGATCGGTCTCCGCGCTCGCGGGCATAGCTCACGAGGCTTGGCGCTTCCTCTTGGCGATCAGCGTGTGGCCTGCCTCTTTGAGCCTGGTCTTGTCGTCGGCAGGAGCGTCGGCCGCCACGCCCCAGTCTAGGGGCTCATCCTGGGCATAGCGCTTGGCGAGCCGCCAGGCGATCTCGGCGCGGGCGAGCTCAACTCCAAGGTAGAAAGCATGCGCCCCGTCCTTCTCGATGTCGAGCTTCGGGTAGAGATCGAACACGTCCTTGGCGATGTGATGGCCGTCGCGATTGTAGATGTGGATGCCGTCCTCGGCGATCTCGATGCGGAAATTCTTGTCACGTACTTCGGCGGCGCTTTCGGAGATCTCCTCCGCCGTCTGCGGGAAGGGCTTGCGGGAGTGCAGCGCGAGCAGGCCTGAGGCGTAATCCTTCGGCAGATCGTGGTCGGCGCGCGAAGCGTACATGATGCGCCTGGCAAGGTCGTGTTCCTCAACGGTGCGGCGTGTGTGCGGGCTGACCTGCACCAGGAGCACGTTTCGGATATGAAGCTCTGAGGCGATGCCGAGCAGCACGGCGGTGAGGCCGGTCGTGTCGGCGTCGGTGAGCTCGGTGAGGTTGCCGGTGCCGAGAAGTAACTCTGCCTTGGGCCGGTCGCGCCGCACCTGTGCGTAACGCTCGAGAGACTGCATGAAGCCGAAATTGATGGGATCGAGGACGGGGTCGGCGAGAAAAGCGCGGCCCTTGGCGCCGAGCGCGTCCATGGCGCGGTAAAGAGAGGGAAGATCGCCGTGATCCTTGGGGATCAGCACCGGCGTCGACTTGACCTGATCGGCGATAGACAGCGTGTCCTCGTTGAGGCTCAGCAGAAAATCGGCACCGGCGTTGCCGCCGCGCAGCAGCTCCTCGGGATCGGCGGAGTCGACGCTCACTTTGTAGCCCTTCGCCTTCAGCGCCTGCACCGACTGCTCGAGATGCGGGAAGGGCGTGTCGGGCAGGCCGCCAAGGTCGATGACGTTAGCGCCCTTGCGCATATAGTCCTCGGCGCGGACAAGGATCGCTTCGATGGACAGGGCTGAGGCATCGACGATCTCGGCGAAGATCTGGATGTCATATTTGGTCATGTCCGAGGCTTTGGCGGCGCGGCCGAAATAGCCGGGAATGTCTTTCAGCTCGTCGGGGCCGCGCACGAAGGGCACGCCGAAGCGCTCGCTCAAGCGGTCGAGATCGGCCCGGCAGCGGCCAGGCAGCATGACCTGGTCGGCGTCAACCGGCTTTGGCAGCCGGCGCGCGATGATCTCCTCGGTCATCAAAGCCGCGACCTTGACCCCGATGTCGAGGACCTGCCAGGCGAAGCTCGCCTTCATGCCATCGAGCACAGCTTCGAGCCGCGGGCGCGCCAGATGTCCGGTGAGGAAGAGGATGCTTTCAGCCATTGATAGGTGCGCTCGCCAATGAGCCAAGCCTGCTTCTAACCCGCCCTGCTATCCAACGCGAGTGCTCAACAAAATGCGTGTCATGTCCGGCCTTGTGCCGGGCATCCACGAATTTCTCGGCGGTCCCTTAAGGCGTGGATGGCCGGGACAAGCCCGGCCATGACGCGGTGTGTGTTAGCCGCTACCTCGTTAAGCACTAGTCGATGGCCGCACCACAAGGGCTGCCGTCGGCGAGGCCGGCGGCAAGAGCCGGCTGATCGCCGCGCCCAAGCAGGAAGACAGGGAAGCCTGCGCCCTTCAACATGGCGGGGAATGCCTCGTCGACGACGCCGTCGCGGGCGAGCTGCCCGGCGCCGACCCTGTCGCGGCTCCGCTCGATGGACTTGATCACGTAGCAGCATGCGGCGCCGAGACGTCGCCCGAGCCAAAGAGCCAGGCTGTCTGAGGTCACGGTCCACGATTGGGGAATGTCGCTGCGGCCGGCGACGAGACTGTAGGGCGCCCACACCGCCACGCGGCCACGATCAAGCGAGGCGCGCAATGCCTCCTCGGTGTCGCCAACCTCGAAGCCGACGCGCAAGGCTCCCACCGCCCATGCGAGCTGATCCACGGCAAGCAGCGCCATGCGGTGCGCGGCGCCGTCGCCGAAGCCGAGCCTTGATTGCGCGGCGCGCACCTCGTCGGCCAAGGCCCCTCCGCCCGGCACGACGACGGTCGGAAGCGGGCTCGCCGCAATGGCATCGAGCCAAGCCGGCAGCTCGGCCGACCGCACCACGCTACCGCCGAGCTTCACCACGACAGGCCGTTGTTCCAGCGCAACTGTGCGCTCGTCGGTCATCGCCGTCAGAGCCTGGCCGGGCATGGCCATCAGGTCCGCACGCGCCGGCGCACGATCTCTACGCCGACGGCACCTGGCTCCTTGTCAAGCTTCTCGATCTTCACTTTCACGGAAGCCGCGCGTGGATGGGCGAGGCAGCGCGAGGCGATCTCGTCCGCCAGGGTCTCGACCAGGTTGATGTGGCCCTCGGCGAGGATGTCCTTGATGGTGTCGATGATCATGTCGTAGTCGAGCACGCGCGCGATCTGATCCTCGATCGCCTGATCGGTCGGCGTCACTTCGATGTCCACCGAGAAGCGCGCACGCTGGGTGATGCCCTTCTCATGGGTATAGACGCCGATCTCGGCATCGAGCACGAGGTCATGCACGAAGACGCGGTCGTAAGGAGCATCAGTGCCGGTGCCGCTGGAGGACACACGGCCGGCTCGCGTCACTCGCTCTTCCGTCATCGGCACCAGGCACTCCGTCGGGATTGCAGCCGCTCCGCTTAGCACAACGCTTGAGCGGGCGCTTCGGACATCCTTGCCGGCAGTTCGCTTTCCCCTGCCTGCCGTCTTTCCGGGATCAGGGTGCGGATGGCGGCGCAAGCGGCAGGATCGAGGGACGCGCTGCGGGAGCCGTTACAAAGCGCGCCGCGGAAGCCGAGCAGGTCCGGCGCCATAGGGAGCAGTTCAGGCACATCGGCAGCGGCGAGCGAACCGGCGAGGCCGACCGTCAGGCCATGGGCCTTGGCCTGCGTCACGAAACTTGCGAGCAGACGAGGATCGAGACGAGCGAGAAGCGAGCCTGAATTCTTATTCGCGGTGTCGAGCATGATTCCGGCGGCTCCCATGGCCGCCGCAGCAGCCACGGCGTCGAAATCCGGCAAGCGGTCAGCGAACAGGACGACGATGAGAGGCACCTGCCGCGCCAGCGGGTAAAGGGCATCGAGGCAGCGCTGGGCATCGCCGTCGGGAAACAACCCGAACTTCACGTAGTCGACGCCGCAGGCTGCCTTTTCCAGCACGGCAGCGCCGATGGTTTCAACGCGCATGGGCAGATCACCGATGGTGGCGCTCACCGGAGTGCGCCCGCCAACGAGTGACACGATGTTGCGCGTGGTGTCCCGGTCAAGCGCGCCGAGCGCGCCCCGCCGGGGCTCCTTGAGATCGATGATATCGGCGCGGGCGAGTAGAGCGATCGCGGCTTCGCCCTCGTCGCGCACACTGGCAAGGAAGAGGGTCATGTGATTGGCTACTTGGATCCTAGGACGGTCATTCCGGCACAGCCGGAATCCGGTCTAAAAGCTGCGACTCCGTTTTTCGGATACCGGCATTGGCCGCTATGACGGGCGAGAGGCGGCATTATCCGATCAGACTATCGGCTGAACCAGCCGAAAAGACCGCCTCCTCCTCCACCGCCGCCTCCGCCGCGACGACCGCGAGGCTGAGCCTGGCCTCCTCCGGGCGCCCCCCATGGGTCAAAGAAGCCACCGCCCTCGCGGGCAACCGGTCTTACTTTCGGCTTTCTCAGCTTGATCTCGTTGGGGGTGCCATCGGGATCGGTCACCACCACAGAATAGGCCTGCCAATCCCATTTGGCAGGGTTGGTGCCCCAGCTATAGGGCTCGATGGTGACGACCTTGTTTGCCCAGAGGTCGATGATTGCCGTATAGACGAGCTCCTGGTTGGCGCCCTCTGCCAAATCGCCGGCGTAGTAGCGAAGCAGGCCGATGCCGGCCAGCGCATCCTTCATCTGGGTCCATTCGATGATCTTGGGCTTGCCCGAGCCAAACATCTCGAGCTCGGCGCGCAACTTCTTGTACTTTGGATTGGTTGCGACGTAACGCCCGGGCGACGGCTCGGTCACGACCCAGTCGGACACTGGAGGCGCCAAGGGCAGCCCCTGCTCGTCCGGCACGTCCTGGCCGAGCTTCTCGAGCGCATCCCGACTCTCGCTCTGGAAGGGATCCTTGGCGAGCGCTGCTTGATAGTCTGCAATCGCGTCCGTGGTCTTACCGGTGGCTTGATAGAAGTCGCCGCGTAGTCGCAAGGCGAGCGGGTCGTCAGGGGCAAGCGTGAGGGCCTGTTGGAGGTCCTTCAGCGCTTCGTCGTCAGCCTGAACGGGTTCGAGAGCGGCGTCGGCCGCGGGCGCAGCATTTTGGTCGGCATTGGCGTCAGCGGGAGTGGCGGCGTTCGGATCGGCTGAAGCGGTTGCGCCGGGGGTCGCCGCGTTCGTATCGGCGGGGGCCGCCGCGTTGGGGTCAACGGGAGGCGCCACGGCATTCGCATCGGCCGGGGCGGCAGGAGCGGCGTTGGCATCGGCCGGGTTGACCGCAGGAGCGTTCGCATTGGCCGGGGTGGCGGCAGCATTCAAATCTGCAGGAGTGGCTGCCGCGTTCGGATCAGCGGAGGTGGTCGCCGTACCCGGAGCGGTATTCGCATCGGCGGGAGGCGCTATGGCGTTCGGATCGACAGGTGCACCCGCAGCGTTTGGATCGGCAGAAGGCGTCGCGGCTGGGGCAGCCGCGTTTGCATCCGCAGCCGCGCCGGGGGCGGCAGGTAGGGCAGCGTTCGGATCGGCAGACGCGGCTTCGGGCTGCTTGGCGACAGTGGACACAGGCTCTGGCTTCTTCGGCGGCGCCGCCTTCATCCTTGCCTCGGCCCGCATGGCGTACGCCTCGGCATTTTGCGGGTTAAGCTCGATGGCGCGGGTCAGATCGGCGATGGCGTCGGGAAGGCGGCGCACCTGGGTGTAGACCTCACCGCGTTCGATGTAGGCGTCGGCGAGGTAGGGCTTGAGCTCGATAGCCTTGTTGAGGTCGTCGACCGCCGTGTTGTATTTCTTGTCGCCGGCATAGGCGCGAGCGCGCAAGAGCAGCACGTTCGGCTGGTCGGGCTTTGAGGCGAGCGCTTGGGTAAAGTCCGCCGCGGCTTCATCGTCTCGCCCGAGTGCAAGGTAAGCTTCGCCGCGGTTCTCGTAGGCGGCGTCGTATTTGGTGTTCAGGGCAACCGCGCGGGAGTAGTCGCGCACAGCAGCGTGATAGCGCTGCAACGATGCGTGCGCCTTGCCGCGGCCGTTGAGGGCGACGGCGCTCGTTGGCATCAGCTCGACGGCCTTGCGATAGTCCTGAAAGGCCGGCTCGTATTGGGCGAGTGCGGCATGGGCATTGCCCCGGTTGTTGTAGGCCGCGCCGTAATTCGGCGAGAGCGCGATGGCGCGGTCGAAATCTTTCACCGCCTCGTCGGGGTGGCCCAAGTCCATGAGCGCGTTGCCACGGTTGTTGTAGACAGTGGCGCTCTCAGGCGAGATCTGGATCGACTGATTGAAGTCGTCGACGGCTTCCTTGGTCTGCTTCAAGCGCCATTTGGCAACGCCGCGATCGCTGTAGATGCTGGCTTTGACGAAATCGGCAATTTCCGGATTGGACAGAGCCTCGTCATAGGCGGCCAGAGCCTTGTCATATTGTCCGCGGAGCAGCGCCGCAGCCCCCTCGCGGGCACGGAGCAGCGTCACGTCCTCGGCGCCCGCCTGGGTCGCAGCGACGATGAGGACGAGAGCAAGCCCAAAAAGCCTGTAGCGCCGACTGGTCATTTGCCCATGGCGAGAAAGCGGGCCTTTCTTGCCCCTCCGATTCTCATGTCCCCCTTAAGGTCGCACTGTGTCAACATCGGGTCACGCGGCAACCTCCCTGGCGGCTACCCGCCCCTTTTTTCCGGTATTTCTTGGCTACCTCCGCCAGTTCGCAAAGGACCGCCGGCAGCATATAGGGCAAATCCTCGGAGATCAGGCCTGGAGCGCACAGCTGGGCCGCGCGGCCATGCATCCAAACCGCGGCGGATACGGCCTCGAAGGCATCCATCCTCTGGGCCAGCAGGCCGAGGACCATTCCGGCAAGAACGTCCCCGGTCCCGGCCGTGGCCAGCCATGGACTTGAGGTGGCATTGATCGAAGCTCTACCGTCAGGTGCGGCGACGATAGTGTCCGAGCCCTTCAATAGCACAATGGCGCCCGAGCGCGCTGCCGCGGCGCGGGCAGCCTCGAGCCTGGCCCCCTCCCCAATCTGGCCGAAGAGACGCGCGAACTCGCCCTCATGCGGCGTGAGCGCGACCGGAGCTGCGCGCCTGCGAATGGCCGCGAACAGCGCGTCGGGGCTTGAGGCAAAGGACGTCAGCGCATCTGCGTCGAGGACGATTGCAGCATTGCTCGCCAGCGCCGCCATGACCTTTGCCTTGGTGCTCTCGCCGACGCCAACGCCAGGACCGATCAGCAGGGCGTTCTTGCGCTCGTCAGACAACAGCTCAACAAGCTCCTTCGAATCATCGGCCACCCGCACCATCACGGCCGTGAGCTGCGAAGCGTTCACTTCCACGGCATCCTTGGGCGAGGCGACGGTGACGAGGCCGGTGCCGATCCGCAATGCTCCCATGGCCGCAAGCCTAGCTGCTCCGGTCGAGAAGGCCGGTCCGGACACGACCACAGCGTGACCGCGGGCATATTTATGGCCTTGCGGCGTAGGCCAGGGAAAATGCGGGAGCCACAGGCCGGGCTCATTGGCGAAGGTCTTCGGCTTGATGATGTCAAGCACGCTGCCTGGAATGCCGATATCGGCCACCCGCGTCTCGCCGCACAGCTCGCGCCCGGGCAACAGGAGGTGCCCCGGCTTCAAACGAAAGAAAGTGATTGTCGCAAGCGCGCGCACGGCAACGCCCTTGATCGCGCCGGTGGTGCCGTCGACGCCGCTCGGCACGTCGACCGCAACGACAGGGAGTCCGCTTGCGTTCACCGCCTCGATCAGCGCGGCGAAGTCGCCCTCGATGGGTCGCGCGAGCCCTGCCCCGAACAACGCATCGACCACGATCTCGGCGCGGGAGAGAAGCGCGGCGCTCAGAGGCTCGACGGCGCCGGTCCAGGCCTTGGCTATGGCTGCAGCGTCTTTCGGCAGGCGGCTCGGGTCCCCTTTGAATCCGAGGCGCACGCCATAGCCTTTGTCGAGCAAATGGCGGGCGGCAACGAAACCGTCGCCGCCGTTGTTGCCGGGCCCGCAGAGCACGGCGACCTCGCTTGCGTCGGGGAAGCGGCCGGCGACCTCGTCGGCCACGGCGCGTCCGGCATTTTCCATGAGCTCAAGGCCAGGCACCCCGCTTTCGATGGCAAGGCGGTCGGCTTGGCCCATCTCCTCAGACGTCAGCAGCTCGAGCATCGATGGCACGATAAAGCAAAGCCTCAACGAAAACGAAAAGGCGCGTGTCGTGGGCAGATTGCTGAAATCCTGTGCATATTGCTTAAATCCTAGGCTTGCCTTACGAGGGCGGGGCCGGGATGGCTCGGCGCTTGCTCTTAAAACCTTGGAATCAGAAGGAACCCTCCCCCTGACAAGATTGGCATAGGGCGTGCTTGTGCGGCGGCAGGAGTCCGGCAGGTACGGACGAACGCGCGCGGCTTAAGCGGTTCGGTATTGCCCAAAGGGGAGGTGCGGTGGAGAACATGAAAAAAATCGAGGCGATCATTAAACCGTTCAAGCTGGATGAGGTCAAAGAAGCCCTGCAGGAGATCGGTTTGCAGGGCATTACCGTCACCGAAGCCAAGGGGTTCGGACGCCAGAAGGGCCATACCGAGCTCTATCGTGGCGCCGAATACGTGGTCGATTTCCTGCCCAAGGTAAAGCTTGAGCTCGTGCTCGGCGACGGCATGGTGGAAAAGGCCATCGACGCGATCATCGCCTCGGCGAAGACGGGTCGCATCGGCGACGGCAAGATTTTCGTGTCGAATGTGGAGGAGGCCGTGCGCATCCGCACCGGCGAGACCGGCAACGACGCCATCTGACGAGGACATGAGCACCGACCCTTAGGACGCACAGGATCAAGATCAATACCGCTGCCTTGCAGGGAGCCGGCAAGGCGGCTTCAAACATATGAAGGACAGGGGAGTAAAATGGCAGACGCTAAGCACGTAGTGAAAAAAATCAAAGACGATGAAATCAAGTTCGTTGACCTCCGCTTCACCGATCCGCGGGGTAAGATGCAGCATGTCACCATGGACTCGAAGTTGATGGACGAAGAGGCGTTCACCGACGGGATCATGTTCGACGGCTCATCCATCGCCGGCTGGAAAGTGATCAACGAGTCGGACATGAAGCTGATGCCGGATCCATCCTCGGCGGTGCTCGACCCGTTCTTCGCCCAAAGCACGCTCGCGATCTTCTGCGACACGCTCGAGCCGTTGACCAACGAGCCCTATGAGCGCGACCCGCGCTCGATCGCCGGCAAGGCGGAGGCCTATCTCCAGCAGACCGGCGTCGGCGACGTGGCCGTGTTCGGGCCTGAGGCAGAGTTCTTCGTCTTTGACGACGTGCGCTTCGCCTGCGAGCCCTTCAATTGCGGCTACAAGATCGACTCGGCAGAGCTGCCCATCAATACCGACACCGAATATGAGATGGGCAATTTCGGCCACCGGCCGCGCACCAAGGGCGGATATTTCCCGGTACCGCCCGTCGACTCGGCGCAAGACCTGCGTTCGGAGATGCTCTCCGTGATGGCCGACATGGGCGTGACCACCGAGAAGCATCACCACGAGGTTGGCGCGGCACAGCACGAGCTCGGCATCAAGTTCGGTCCGCTGGTGAAGACCGCCGACGCCATGCAGATCTACAAATATGTCATCCAGCAGGTAGCCCAAGCCTACGGCAAGACTGCCTGCTTCATGCCGAAGCCGGTGTTCGGCGACAACGGCTCCGGCATGCACACGCACCAGTCGATCTGGAAGGGCTCGACCCCGGTGTTCGCCGGCGACAAATATGCCGACCTTTCCGACTATGCGCTCTGGTACATCGCCGGCATCCTGAAGCATGCCAAGGCGCTCAACGCCTTCACCAACCCGACCACCAACTCCTATAAGCGGCTGGTGCCGGGCTACGAGGCGCCGGTGCTGCTCGCCTACTCCTCGCGCAACCGCTCGGCGTCCTGCCGCATTCCGCTCGGCTCAGGCCCGAAGGCCAAGCGCGTGGAGGTCCGCTTCCCAGATCCCGCCGCCAATCCCTATCTGGCCTTTGCCGCCATGCTGATGGCTGGGCTCGACGGCATCGAGAACAAGCTCAACCCCGGCGATCCGATCGATAAGAACCTCTACGACCTGCCGCCGGAGGAACTCGAGAAGGTGCCGACCGTTTGCGGCTCGCTGCGCCAGGCCTGCGAGGAGCTCGACAAGGACCGCGCCTTCCTCAAGAAGGGCAACGTCTTCACCGACGATGCCATCGATGCCTATCTCGAGCTAAAGATGGAAGAGGTTGAGCGGTTCGAGATGATGCCGCACCCGATCGAGTTCGACATGTATTACAGCGTCTGACGCGCGGTCCTTGGGGGACCAAAGCGAATGGGGCGGCCGAAGTCTTGGCCGCCCCACTTTCCGCCCGGTCTACTCGACCTTCGGGTCGCTTGCCGCGTAACCCCCGTAGGACGCGGGATCAGCGACCGAAGGTCCCTGCCAGGGCTCCCCCGTCTCTGAAACATTTCCCTTCATCAGATAGAACGCTCCCCCCATCAGGACCAGGAGCAGGAGCGTCCCCAGCCATTGCTTGTTGCTCGCGTACCAGCCGCCGAGCAGGCTTGGAATGCCGAACACCACGAAGTGGCCGAGCGAAAGCGTGGTAATCACGGCGATGCCGCCGAGCATCCACAGAAAGACCTCGTGTGACGCGACCGCTCCGCTCTGGCCGGCGTCGACGAGGAACCTCTGGCCGTTGTCGGCGCCGGCACTGACCATGGCGCATAGCGAGGCTATGGCGAGTGCGATCAGAATGGCGTAGCGCATGATCGTCATACCGACCCCCGTTGCATTTGAGGCAAAGTCTAGGAAGGCCCCAGTAAAGAAACGGGAAACGGTTAGGCTTAACTGGGGGTTAACGCGGAGGCGCACCCTCGCCACGGGCGTCATTCCGGCGCAATCCGGAATCCAGCGCGCGAAGCGCAATTGAAAAAACTGGATACCGGTTTTCGCCGGCATGACCCAGTCTGGACCTTCTCTCCGGCTTACTGACCACGACTGGAATCAAGCGGCCTTCCACTTGATCGAGCAGCCCATGGATGCGGTTTGCTCGCGCGGGCCCCTCCCGGTCTCGGCGACCTGCTTCATCGCCTCGAACAGCTCGCGGCGTGCATCGGCAGGCCCGGCCTCTTTGCGGCTCGCATCGAGACGTCCACGATATTGCAGCTCGAGCTGGGAGTTGAAGCCGAAGAAATCCGGCGTGCACACCGCGTCATAGCGCCTCGCCACCTCCTGGCTCTCGTCGTAGAGATAGGGGAAGGTAAAGCCGTGCGCTCGCGCAAACCGCTTCATGTTGTCGAATGAGTCTTCAGGGTAGTGCTCGGCGTCGTTGGAGGAGATGGCTACGGTGTTGATGCCGTAGGCTTTGAGCTCGTCGGCGTCGCGCACGATGCGGTCGATCACCGACTTCACGTAGGGGCAGTGATTGCAGATGAATACGACCAGCGTGCCGTTCTTGCCTCGCAAATCGGCAAGGCTGTACGTCTTGCCGTCAACGCCGGGGAGCGAAAACGACGGGGCTTTCCACCCGAAATTGCAGATTGGTGTCTGTTCCGCCACGCTTGCTTACCTCGTCAAGAACCCGTCCAAGCCGGCGCCCTGATCTCCCCGACACCAGCAATCATCCTCATACCGCATATGGCGAATAGAGACACGTTCCGCAACAGTGCCGCCGTCTGCGAGGCCATCACCAAGATAGGCGGCGGCAAGATCGCCTGAGGTTGGCATACTCTTGAAAACGCCGCGAATGCGTGCGAGCTAACGAGAGTCCCCAATCTCGTAGATTCGTTCGGATTCGGCGTCAGCCATGCGCAAAGCCGCAACATCACGCGACCTCTTCGCCAAGCTCGAGGATGAGCTGAAGAAGAAGCCGATCGCCGCCGCCAAGCCCGCTAAGGTGAAGCGGAACGGGGGGACTGCGTCCGACGAAGCCTATACCGCTGCCGATATCGAGGTGCTGGAAGGGCTCGAGCCGGTGCGCCGGCGGCCTGGCATGTATATCGGCGGCACCGACGAAAAGGCCCTGCATCACCTCTTCGCCGAGGTTCTCGACAACGCCATGGACGAGGCGGTCGCCGGTCACGCCACACGCATCGAGGTGAGCTTCGAGGACGATGGCTTCTTGAGCGTCACCGACAACGGCCGCGGCATCCCGGTCGACCCGCATCCAAAGTTCAAGAAGAAGTCGGCGCTCGAAGTAATCATGACCAAGCTGCATTCGGGCGGGAAGTTCAACTCCAAGGTCTACGACACGAGCGGCGGCCTGCACGGCGTCGGCGTCTCGGTGGTGAACGCGCTGTCGGAGCACCTCGAAGTGGAGGTCGCGCGCGGGCAAAAGCTCTATCGCCAGATTTACACGCGAGGAGCTCCTGACGGCCCGCTGAAGAGCCTTGGGCCGGTGAAGAACCGTCGCGGCACCACTGTTCGCTTCAAGCCTGACCCGAAAATCTTCGGCAAGGGCGTGGCCTTCACACCCGCGCGGCTGTTCCGCATGTCGCGCTCCAAGTCTTATCTTTTCGGCGGCGTCGAGATCCGCTGGTCCTGCGCGGCGGCTCTGCTCGCTGGTGACAAGGACACGCCGCAAAGCGCCGTGCTCCATTTTCCTGGCGGTCTCAAGGATTTCCTCGCCGACCGCATCGAAGGCCAGGAGACCGTCACCAAGGAATTCTTCACCGGCAAAAGCAACAAGCGCGAGGGCCATGGCGCGGTGGAATGGGCGATCGCCTGGGTCGCCGGCGAGGACGGCTTCCTCAACTCCTATTGCAACACCGTGCCGACGCCCGACGGCGGCACCCATGAAGCAGGCTTGCGCTCTGCTCTCGTAAAAGGATTGCGCGCTTATGGCGAGTTGATCGGCAATAAGCGGGCCGCGCAACTGACGGCGGAGGACATTCTGTCAACGGCGGGTGCGCTGCTCTCGCTGTTCGTCCGCGAGCCAGAGTTCCAGGGCCAGACCAAGGACCGGCTGGCGACCCAGGAAGCGACCCGCATCGTCGAGACCACGGTGCGCGACGCCTTCGACCATTGGCTCACCGGCAACCCGCCACAGGCCAATCGCCTGCTCGACTGGGTGGTCGACCGCGCGGAGGAGCGGCTTCGCCGCAAGAAGGAAAAGGAGATCGGCAGGCAGACCGCGACCAGGCGCCTTCGGCTTCCCGGCAAGCTCGCCGATTGCGCGCTGAGCGCGGCGGAAGGTACCGAAATCTTCATCGTCGAAGGCGATTCAGCCGGAGGCTCGGCCAAGCAAGCGCGCGACCGGGCGAGCCAGGCCGTGCTCCCCTTGCGCGGCAAAATCCTCAACGTGGCGAGCGCAAGCTCGACCAAGCTCGCCGACAATCAGCTCATCGCCGATCTGGTGCAGGCGCTTGGATGCGGGACGTGCACGCAATACCGCGACCAGGACCTTCGTTATGAGAAGGTCGTGATCATGACCGACGCCGACGTAGATGGCGCCCATATCGCCTCTCTGCTCATCACGTTCTTCTACAGGGAAATGCGCGGGCTGATCGAGAACGGCCATCTCTATCTTGCCGTGCCACCGCTCTATCGCCTGAGCCAAGGCGCCAAGACGGTTTACGCGCGCGACGACGCGCACAAGGCCGAGTTGCTGAAGTCAGAGTTCAACGGCAGGGGCAAGGTCGACGTTTCCCGTTTCAAGGGCTTGGGCGAGATGCTGCCGAAGCAACTCAAGGAGACGACCATGGACCGCAGCGTCCGCACGCTCCTCCGCGTGGAGGTCGTCGAGGACGAGCGCAACCTCACCACCAAGGTGGTCGATCAACTGATGGGCAATAAGCCCGAGGCGCGCTTCCGCTTCATCCAGGAGCGCGCCGAGTTTGCCAAACCCGACGAGCTTGATATTTGAGCTAGAGCCACCGCGGAACGCGCGCCCGGTATTTGCGGTAGGCCTCGCCGAACTTTGCCTGCAGATAGGCTTCCTCACGCTCGACCACACCGTGCTGCAGTATGATCAGCATCGGAATGAGAAGCAGAAGCATCCAAGCGCTCGTCAGCATGACGGCGAGCCCAAAATAAAGGATGACAAAAGCGATATAGATCGGGTTCCTCGTGTAGCGGTAAGGCCCGTTTTCGAGCAGAACCGTCGACGGTTCGCCAGGCGCGACGCTCGTGCCTGCCCGCCTGAACTCCCGTACCGAAAGAGCGCCAAGCGCAAGTCCAACCAGGGCGAGCGCGCCGCCAGCGGCAAGGGCGCGTGCGTTGGCGGAGCCGAGCCCGGGCCCGAGGGGGACAACCCAGCTCAAGAGACAGCCAAGGAGAACGGCACCGGCGAACAGGATCGGCGGCTTTACCACCACATCGGCATAGTCCCGCATGTCCTGCCGCTGCCTACCCGAGAGTACGAAAGCATCGTTTTCCGCCGGTAACGATGCGCAAGGGGCCGTCATAGTCTGTCACAATGAGATGCGATACTCTAAAATCAGTGTGGCGAGCCGGTTTCAGCGTCGCGTCAATTCAAGTTAGAGGGTTTCTCATGCTCAAGCCCATGTTGCGCGCTGCCGCGCTCCTTGCCGTTGCGCTTATCCCGTCGGCCTCAGCTTCGGCAGCCAATGATGATGCCAAGCTCGTCGAGAGCCTTCCGCCCGAGGTTGCTGACGTCGTCACCGGCGGCTCCTGGTCGGAAGGCAAACAAGGAGGCTTCTATCGCGCCATCGTGGTCATGAGCGGCAGCGAGCAGTCCTTCGGGGCACGCGTCTATTTGCAGTGGCTCGCGCTGTCTGAAACCGACCCGATCCCGAAAATCATCGCGACGGTGCCGCTCAAGGAGGTGAACGATCAGAACCTCGGCAATGCTTCGATCGAGATCGAAGGCGAAGAGAGCAAGGACAATGAGATCACCATCATCGTGAGCTCCTACGATTTCGATGCGGACAAGGACATCAGCCTGTACGTCAAAGGGACCGCGCCCGGCAAATATGCCATGGCAAAGGCGCCGGCCAAGAGCCCCGCTGCCACGCCGGTTGCCGCCCCGACCAATGTCCCAAAGGACGATTAGACACCTGGCCGGCCATTTGCCTCTTGCGCATGTTGCGCCCGCCCCCTATTTGAGGAGCAAGCATTGCAGGGTATAAGACCTCATTGCTTTGGTAGATGTCTTGCGCACGCTGCACGAATCGTTGCAGCAAATAATTGCGCGATTAAAAATGAAAGAGACGCGCGTGGTGCTTCGGGCCCGCGCTTGTTTTGCTAATTCATGAGCTTTTCACAACTTGGACTGAGTTCAAAGGTTTTATCCGCTGTTCAAGCGGCGGGTTTCGAGTCTCCCACTCCCATTCAAGCGCAAGCCGTGCCGCACGCCGTCGCTGGTCGCGACGTGCTCGGCATCGCCCAGACCGGCACGGGCAAGACGGCGTCGTTCGTGCTGCCGATGCTGACGCGGCTCGAGCGAGGCCGCGCCCGCGCGCGCATGCCGCGCTCGCTAATCCTCGCGCCAACGCGAGAGCTTGCGGCACAGGTCGCCGAGCATTTCGAAATTCTCGGCAAGAACCACAATCTGACCGTGGCCCTCCTGATCGGCGGGGTGTCCTACGAAGACCAGGATCGCAAACTTGACCGCGGCGCAGACGTGGTGATTGCCACGCCAGGCCGCCTGCTCGACCATTTCACCCGCGGCAAGCTTCTGCTCAACGGCATCGAGATCCTGGTCATCGACGAAGCCGACCGCATGCTCGACATGGGCTTCATCCCCGATGTCGAGCGCATCTGCAAGCTCCTCCCCTTCACCCGGCAAACGTTGTTCTTCTCGGCGACCATGCCAGCCGAAATTCAGCGCCTAGTCGACAACTTCCTGCATCGGCCCGAACGCATCGAAATCGCGCCGCAAACCCCGGCCGCCACGACGATCGTGCAGCGATTGAAAAAGGCACCGGATGACGCGGCTGGCAAACGCGAGGCGCTCCGGGCGCTGATGCGGGAAACCAACGTCAAGAACGCGATCATCTTCTGCAATCGCAAGAAAGACGTCGGCGTCGTCCACCGCTCGCTCCAACGCCACGGCTTCAATGTCGGCGCGCTGCATGGCGACATGGACCAGCATCAACGCACGGCGACGCTCGACGCTTTCCGCAGCGGCACCATCACCTTCCTTGCCGCGAGCGATGTTGCAGCCCGCGGCCTCGATATCCCCGACGTGAGCCACATCTTCAACTACGACGTTCCGATTCATCCGGAGGATTACGTCCACCGCATAGGCCGCACGGGACGGGCCGGACGCGAAGGCTTCGCCGCTACATTGGTGACCCCGAAAGAGATCAAGGCGATCAAGGCCATCGAGAGGCTGCTTCGCCATGACATCCCATGGATCGATGGCCAGCCGAGCGCCGACGAGATCGCGCATGCGCGCGAAGACCGTGGCCGCCCGAACGGACTCCACCGACGCGCCTCGCGCTCAAGCCGCAACAGGAGCGGCGGCGCGCAGGCGAGCGCGCGCGGACGCTCAGACAGTCAGCGCAAAGAGCATGGAGGCTCACCCGCGCACAAAGCCAACAAGCCGCACCAGCCCCATCAACCCCATCCGCAGCAAAATCAGCAGAGACGTGAGCAGCACCCGCCAAAGGCCGCTCAAACGAAACCAGCTCAGAGTTCAGCGCCGAAAGCCGCGCATATTCATTCCCATCACGCGACCGCAGCGAAGCCGCAATCCCAGCACCCCGCCAATCGGCCGGCACCTAAGCCCCCGCAGCCGTCGCGCAGCGGCGTACGCGGCATGGGCGAGCATGTCCCAGCCTTCATGACGCGCTCCGTCCGCCCGCTCGATTAGCGCCGCCTTCTTTTTCAGGCCGACTTTCGCCAGGTCTTGGTCTCCGAAACGACCTTGCCGGTCTCCAGCAGGCTCTTCAGATTCGAAAGGATCCTAGGCCAGCCGCCCGACACCGCCTCGATCAATTTCGAATCCGGCTTGTCGATCTCATGCATCAACGTGAGCTTGACCGACTCCCCCTCCTGCTCGATCTCGATCGTGCAGCACGAATAGCCCTCCGCGTGGAGCTCTGGCCGGAATTCGTTTCGCCATTTCAGCACGAGCCGCTTCGGCTTCTCGATCTCGACGACCTCGCCGGAGTCGGTGATTTTGCCGTCGACAAATCTCATTTTCCATGGCGAACCCTTTTGCCATTCGGATTCCAGCGTCACTCCGAACCAATAAGCCTTGGTGAATTCTGGGCTGAGCAACGCCTCCCAAAGCTTCTCCGGCGTGGTGCCGATATAGGTCACGTAAACAAAGCGGTCATTTTTCATCGCGTTTTCCTTCCAGGTGCTTCTTCAGGTCGGCCAGTGCACGAAGACGCGTGCGTTCGTATTTGCCTATCCAGCGGTCGGCAATGTCGTGGATCGGCACGGGATTGAGGAAGTGCAGCTTGTCGCGTCCCTGTTTGCGGGTGACGACGAGGTTCGCCTCCTGAAGCAGAGCAAGATGCTTGGTCACCGCCTGTCGCGTCATGTCATGTCCCTCGCAAAGCTCGCGCAGGGTTTGCCCGTTCCGCGCATGGAGGCTGTCGAGAAGCGCTCGGCGGACTGGGTCGGCCAGCGCCTTGAACACTGCATCCATGCTCATGGGCAAAGACAATAGGCAACTATTTGGTTGCCTGTCAAGGTAGACAATAATTGCATGACGAATAAGGCCCGCAAAGCGCGACACTGAAGTTTGGGGAGCTAGTTGGACGCTTTGGCGGAGGCAGGTGTCAGCGATACGGATTCGCCGCAGCCGCAAGAGCCGGTTTGGTTCGGATTGTTGAACACGAAGCCCGAGCTCATGCGGTCCGTCTTGTAGTCCATCTCCGTGCCGAGCAGGAACAGGACCGCGGTCGGATCGATGAGGATGCGCACGCCCTTGTGCTCGACCACCTCATCATGCGGCGCCTCCGTCGCGGCATAGCTCATGGTGTATTCCATGCCGGCGCAACCGCCTTTCTTCACGCCGATGCGGAGGCCGGTGGCGTCTTTGCCAGAGGCCGACATCAGCGCGCGGATGCGCTCGGCGGCGGCATCGGTCAGGGTCATCACTTGCGGTTTCTTGCGGTCGCTCATAGCAGCAAGTTGGGATAGATCAGAGTGCGGTTCAAGCCCACCTAGAACATGTTGAGGGCAAGCCGCGCCTCCTCGGACATGCGGCTTGGGTCCCAGGGCGGATCGAACACGAGGTTGACCTTCACCTGCCCGACGCCTGGAACGGAGGACACGGCGTTCTCAACCCAGCCGGGCATGTCGCCGGCCACCGGGCAGCCGGGGGCGGTGAGCGTCATGTCGACTTCGATGTTGCGGGCCTCATCGACATCCAGCCGATAGATCAGGCCAAGTTCATAGATATCGACCGGGATCTCGGGATCGAACACGGTTTTCAACGCGGCAACGAGGTCGTCCCTAAGCGGGTCGTGCTCGGGCGCGGCAAACGTGGCGGGGGCCGCTTCTGGCTGCACCTCGGCGTCACTTGCCCTTTCCTCGATCTCGCGACTCTTTTCAATCATTTCCGCCATTCGCCTCAAGCGAACATATCATGCGCCTTGTGCACCGCCTCGACCAGCCGGTCGACCTCTTCGAGCGTATTATACATGGCGAATGAGGCGCGCGCAGTCGAGGTGACGCCATATCGTGCGAGCAAAGGCTCGGCGCAATGGGTGCCTGCCCTGATGGCCACGCCGTAGCGGTCCAAGATCGTGCTCACGTCATGCGGATGGGCGCCGTGCATCTCAAAGGAAATGATCGAGCCTCTGTGCTTGGCATGGCCGAAGATGCGCAGCCAATTGAGCTCGCCGAGACGCTCCATGGCGTAGGCCAGCAGCTCATCCTCATGCGCCTTGATGCGCTCGCGGCCGACGCTTTCCACATAGTCGATTGCTGCGCCGAGCCCGATGGCCTGCACGATGGCCGGCGTGCCGGCTTCGAAGCGGTGGGGCGGTGGCGCATAGGTAATGCGGTCGGTGGTCACAGTGCCGATCATCTCGCCGCCGCCTTGATAGGGCCGAATGGCTTCGAGCAACTCCTTTTTGCCGTACAGTACGCCGACGCCGGTCGGGCCGTAGAGCTTGTGGCCGGTGAAGGCATAGAAGTCGCAGTCCAAATCCTGCACATCGACCGGGAGATGCACCGCACCTTGCGCGCCGTCGATCAGCACCGGGATGCCGCGGGCGTGCGCCATCCGCACGACCTCCTTGATTGGCACGATGGTGCCGAGCACGTTCGACATATGGGTGATGGCAACCATCTTGGTGCGCGGGGTGAGCAGCGCCTCGAACTTGTCGAGCAGCAACTCGCCGTCGTCTGAGATCGGCGCCCATTTTAGGACCGCCCCCTGCCGCTCCTTGAAGAAGTACCAGGGAACGATGTTTGAATGGTGCTCCATGATGGAGAGAACGATCTCGTCGCCTTTCCCGATATGCGGGCCGCCATAGGAGCTCGCCACAAGATTGATGGCTTCAGTAGCGTTGCGGGTGAAGATGATCTCGGCATCAGAGCGAGCGTTTACGAAGCGGCGCACGGTCTCCCGCGCCTTCTCGAAATTCGCGGTGGAGAGGTTGCTCAGATAGTGCAGCCCGCGATGGACGTTGGCGTATTCCTCAGCATAGGCGCGCTCGATGGTATCGAGCACCGCTCTCGGCTTCTGCGCCGAGGCGCCGTTGTCGAGATAGACGAGAGGCTTGCCGTGGACCTTCTGCGTCAGGATCGGGAAGTCGGCGCGGATGGCCTCGACGTCATAGGCAACGGGTCTCGCGTTCGCTTTCGAAACTGATTTGGGCAAGATCATCATGGTCACCGCCGTCAGTCGAAGGTGACGCCAAGCCATTCGGCTGACGCCTTGGCAAGCGCCTCGCGCAGGCCCTCATGCTCGATGCGCTCGACCGCCTCGCCGACAAAGGCCTGAATCAGCAAAGCGCGGGCCTGTTCCTCAGGGATGCCGCGGGCCTCGAGGTAGAACAGCAGATCCTCATCGATCTGCCCAGAGGTCGAGCCGTGGCCGCACACCACGTCATCGGCGAAGATCTCAAGCTCAGGCTTCGAATCGAACTCAGCCGTCTCGGACAGCAGAAGCGCCTGCGCCATCTGCTTGCCGTCGGTCTTCTGCGCGCCGGGCGACACGATGATCTTGCCCTGGAATACGCCGCGCGCCTCGTTGTCGAGCACCGCCTTGAACAGCTCGCGACTGGTGCAGCGCGGCACGCGATGCTCGACGAGCAGGGTCGTGTCGCAATGCTGATGGTCGCGCATCAGAAGCGCCCCGGACACGTCGAGGGACGAGCCCTCGCCTGTGAAGGCGGCATAGATCTGGCTGCGGGAGAGTGCAGCTCCGGTCGAGAAGTGGAACGCCTTGTAATTCGCGTCGGCGTCGAGCTTTACCAGCCAGGTGACGAGGTGGAAGGCCGCCTCTCCCTCGCGCTGGAGCTTGATGTGGTTGACGCCGGCCCGGTCGCCGACCTCGATCTCAGTCACCGCGTTTCGCTGCAGCTCGCGGCCGCCGAGACTCGCGTAGCTTTCCACGAGATCGAGCGAGGCGCCCTCCTCGACGAGGACGACGTTGCGGGTGACCACGGATGCCGGCTCGCCGCCGTCGATGTGAATGAGGTGAACCGGCTTGTCGAGGGTGATGCCCTGGCGCACGCGCAAGCCAACGCCGCCGCTCATCAATGCAAGGTTCAAGTCCAGGACCGGATCGCGATCTTGAGCATTGGTCTTGCCAAGCGCGGCTTTGAGCCAGCGCGGCGGCTTCTGCAATGCCTCGGTGATGGAGATGATTTCGGCGCCGGCCGCTTTTAGTCC
This sequence comes from Methyloceanibacter sp., assembly GCA_035260285.1. GTDB lineage: Bacteria > Pseudomonadota > Alphaproteobacteria > Rhizobiales > Methyloligellaceae > Methyloceanibacter. The sequence goes on along the minus strand of DATFVP010000254.1, from coordinate 3,936 downwards.
GGCGATGTCGGACAGCTCGGCCCTGAGCTCGCCTTCAACGACGACAAGCCGATAGGCCGGCAGACCTGCGGTCTCGACGCCGAGCGCCCGGCCAAGCTCAGCCTCGGTGACGGCGACGCCGGTCGCACGCGCGAGCGGCAGAGCCTCGGTGAGGCGCGAGCGGAGGTCGGTATATTTCCAGGCTTCAACCCGGCGGTGCGGCAGGCCGAGCGCGGCATAGGCATCGATCGCCTTGGCGCGCAGATCGGCGACCCAGGGATTACCGGAACCGGGAAGCCCCTGCTCTGCCGCGTTGAATAGGTCTACAAAGGCCTGCTCGGCGCGCGTCTGGAACTGCTTGACCGGAAGCTCCATACCGTCCCCTTACGCAGCCTGGCTGGCTGCATCGCCGAACTCGGCGTAGCCCGACTCTTCCAGCTCTAGCGCAAGCTCAGGCCCGCCGGAGCGCGCCACGCGCCCGTCGGAGAGCACATGCACCCGGTCAGGCACGATGTAATTGAGCAGCCGCTGATAGTGGGTGATCACCAGCATGGCGCGATCAGGACCGCGGAGCGCGTTGACGCCCTCGGCCACGATGCGCACGGCATCGATGTCGAGGCCTGAATCGGTCTCGTCCAGCACGCAGAGAGAGGGGTCGAGCAGGGACATCTGCAGGATCTCGTTCCGCTTCTTCTCGCCGCCGGAGAAGCCGACATTGAGCGGCCGGCGCAGCATCTCGGGATCGATCTTCAGCTCTGCCGCCTTTTCCCGCACGAAGCGCAGGAACTCCGGCGTGGACAGCTCAGGCTTCCCGCGTGCCTTGCGCACTGCGTTGGCTGCGGTGCGCAGGAAGGTCACGGTGGCGACGCCGGGAATCTCCATCGGGTACTGGAAGGCGAGGAACACGCCGGCGGCCGCACGCTCGCTCGGGTCCATGGCGAGCAGATCCTGGCCGTCCCAGGTGACCGAACCTGCGCTGACCTCGTAGTCCTGCTTGCCGGCGAGCACGTAAGCGAGCGTGGATTTGCCGGAGCCGTTCGGGCCCATGATGGCATGGACCTGGCCCTTCGGCAGCTCAAGGTCGAGGCCTTTCAGGATTTCGCGGCCATCGACATTGACGTGAAGGTTCTTGATCTCAAGCATTTCTTGATACTCTAACTCGCTGGGATGGACTCTATTTCGTCATTCCGGACTAGCCGACGCTGCCTTCCAGGCTGATGCCTATTAGCTTCTGCGTCTCGGCCATGAACTCCATCGGCAGATGCTGCAGCACGTCGCGGACGAAGCCGTTGACGATCAGCGCCACGGCCTCCTCGGGCAAAAGGCCGCGGGACAGGCAGTAGAACAGCTGGTCGTCGGAAATCTTCGAGGTGGTCGCCTCATGCTCGAAGGTGGCCGAAGCGTTCTTCGCCTCGATATAGGGCACGGTGTGCGCGCCGCATTTGTCGCCGATAAGCAGCGAGTCGCAATTGGTGAAGTTGCGCGCATTGGTCGCCCGGCGATGCGCCGAGACGAGCCCGCGATAGGTATTGTTGGAATGCCCCGCGGCGATGCCCTTAGAGATGATGCGGCTCGACGTGTCCTTGCCGAGATGGATCATCTTGGTCCCTGAATCGACCTGCTGATAGCCGTTCGAGATGGCGATCGAATAGAACTCGCCGCGCGATCCGTCGCCGCGCAGGATACAGGACGGGTATTTCCAGGTGATGGCCGAGCCGGTCTCGACCTGGGTCCAGGAGATCTTCGAGTTCTTGCCCCGGCAATCGCCGCGCTTGGTGACGAAATTGTAGACGCCGCCTTTGCCCTGCTTGTCGCCGGGGTACCAGTTCTGCACCGTCGAGTATTTGATCTCGGCATTGTCCAGCGCGACCAGCTCGACCACGGCGGCGTGCAACTGGTTCTCATCGCGCATCGGCGCGGTGCAGCCCTCGAGATAACTCACATAGGCACCCTTGTCGGCGACGATCAGCGTGCGCTCGAATTGGCCGGTCTGTTTCTCATTGATGCGGAAATATGTTGAGAGCTCCATCGGGCAGCGGACGTCTTCCGGCACGTAGACGAAGCTGCCGTCGGAGAACACCGCCGAGTTTAGCGTGGCGTAGAAATTGTCGGTGATCGGCACCACCGAGCCCAGGTATTTCTTCACGAGCTCAGGGTGGTTCTGCACCGCCTCGGACATCGAGCAGAAGATCACGCCGGCGCGTGCCAGCTCCTCCTTGAAGGTGGTGACCACGGACACGCTATCGAACACGGCGTCGACGGCGACGCGCGGCGCGCCCTTCACGCCAGCCAGCACCTCCTGCTCCTTCAGCGGGATGCCGAGCTTGGCGTAGGTCTCGAGCAGTTCGGGATCGACCTCGGCGAGGCTCTTCGGCCCTTCGGTGCTCTTCGGCGCGGAATAGTAATAGAGATCCTGGAAGTCGATCTTCGGGTGATGCACGTTCGCCCAGGTCGGCTCCTGCAAGGTGAGCCAACGGCGATAGGCCGCGAGCCGCCAGTCGAGCAGCCACTCAGGCTCTCTCTTCTTCGCCGAGATGAAACGGATCACTTCCTCGGACAGGCCCCTCGGGGCCTTGACCGATTCGATGTCGGTGAAGAAGCCGTATTTGTACTTGTCGACGTCGATCTCGCGAACGCGGGCGACTGTCTCTTGCACTGCCGGCATGGCTCTACTCCGAAATCGTTCCTGTTACGCGGCCTCAGGCCGCCTCCTGGCGCTGCCGCAGCCGCTTGATCAGCTCGCTCCAGGCACCGATGAATCTCTCGATGTCGGCACTCACGCTGCTAAAACCAAGGCTTACGCGGATCGCGCCTTGCGCAAGCTCCGGCGAAAGCCCCATCGCGCTCAACACATGCGAGGCCTCGACCTTTCCGGACGAGCAGGCGCTCCCTGCGCTGACCGCGACGCCGGCGAGATCGAGCCCGATGACGAGCGTCTCGGCCTTGGTGCCCCGCACCGCGACGCAGCTCGTATTCGGGAGCCGCGCCACCCGCCCCGACACCACCACCGTGTCAGGCTCGACCGCAAGGGCCCTGCTCTCGAGTTCATCCCTGAGAGCGGCAAGCTCAGTGGCTTTTTCCACCTCCGCAGCAGCACGCTCGGCCGCGACGCCGAAGCCGGCGATGGCGGCGACATTCTCGGTGCCGGCGCGCCGGCGCCGCTCCTGGCCTCCGCCCTTGATCAGGGGCTCGACCGGGACGCCTTCGCGCAGCACGAGAGCGCCGACGCCCTTGGGTCCACCGATCTTGTGCGCCGAAAGCGTCATCATATCGGCGCCAAGCGCGCAGAAATCGAGCGGCAGCCTGCCGGCAACCTGAACCGCATCGGTGTGCAGAACACCACCAGCCGCATGGACGATCTCGGCTGCGGCGGCGACCGGCTGGATGGCGCCAGTCTCATTGTTGGCCGCCATCAGCGAAACGAACGGCCTCCATCCTCCGAGATGGTGTTTGGTGAGCTCTTTCTCAAGCACGCCGAGGTCGATAACCCCATCGCCAGACACGGGAATTCGGGTCGTGCTCTCGCGGTAGAACCTGCCTCCGGCGAGTACCGAAGGATGCTCAACCGCCGAGATGTAGCAGTGCCAGGCCTCGCCGGTTTGAGCGGCAAGCGCCAGCGCATTCGACTCGCTGCCCCCGCTCGTGAAAATCACATTGTCAGGCTTGGTTCCGGCAAGCGTTGCGACCTTTTCCCGCGCCGATTCGACGAGCGCCCTCGCCTCCCTGCCCTCAGCGTGCACCGAGGAGGGATTGCCGTAGGCCGCCAGCGCAGCCACCATAGCCTCGCGTACCTCAGGCCGAAGCGGAGCTGTGGCGTTATAATCGAGATACGAACGTGTCGTCATGCCTCAGAAGCTCACGGACCAGAGGGGGCCGCCGTTAGCGCTTGCACGAGCCCCCATCGCGCATGCTATGAAGCGCGGCCCGAGGCTTGGATCGCTCCGTCAAAATCGAGGC
>DATFVP010000253.1:0-7371 GCA_035260285.1 Methyloceanibacter sp. | reverse complement strand
TTCATGGTCATCGACACCGAGACCCTGTCGAGCGGGATGTGGTCAAACAGCGTGCGCATGTCGTAAATGGAGTCGATGGCGACGCCTGCCATGCCGACATCGCCGGTCACGCGCGGATGGTCGGAGTCGTATCCCCGATGGGTGGCGAGATCGAAGGCGATGGACACGCCCTGTTGGCCTGCGGCCAGGTTGCGTCGATAGAAGGCGTTCGATTCCTCCGCGGTTGAAAAGCCGGAATATTGCCTGACCGTCCAGGGCCGCTGCACGTACATGGTGGGGTAGGGGCCGCGGAGATAAGGTGCGATGCCTGGCATGCCGTCGAGGAAGTCGAGGCGGGCGATATCCTCCGGCCCATAGACAGGCTTCACGGCGATGCCTTCGGGCGTTTGCCAAGGGGCGGCTCCGTTCGGCGTTGTGCCGCCGACGCTGGCGTCGAAGGCGATATCAGCGAAAGCGGGGATGCGGGTCATGCGCCAAGTCTCTCATGTGCATTCTGCAGCAGCCCGAGCGTATCACAGCCTTGATAAAGGAATGTCCCTATCCCGGCGTCTTCCCAGGCCTTCTTATGGTCTCCCGGCTTGCCCGCCAGATAGATGTGAGCTGCGCCCGCCGCTGCAAGCGTCTTGGCCGAACTGACAGCCTCGCCCGCATAAACCTTGTCCGACGAGCAGAGGCAGGCGAGCTTGGCGCCAGACTCTTTGAATCGTCTCATCAGATTGTCGCCGCTTCCTTCCACCGCTTCGATGCCGCCAGCCTCGAACAGGCTCTTGACGAAGCTCGCGCGCGCGGTGAAGTCGGAGGCGCGCCCTAGGCAGGCAAGGAATATTTTGGGCCGCTCTCCGGCGTTCGCAAGGTAATCGTCACTTCGGTCGCGCAGGCGCTCGAAGGGCTCGGCGAGCCGGAAGCGGGCGAGCGGCTGGATGGGTTCACCTGGCGGTATGCCAGTTGAGGATGCTTTTGGAGTTCCGAGCACGGCTACGCGCTCTTCGGCAAGATCGGGGAAGTCGCTCGTGCCGATCACCGGGGCCTTGCGGCTTGCGATATTGGCCTCGCGTTCCACCCGAACCTTGGCAACCGCCTTCTGAATCAACCCGGCTTTCAGCGCCGCGAAGGAACCTCCGGCGCGCTCGACCTCCTGAAAAAAGCCCCAAGCCTTCTCGCAAAGTTGCTCGGTGAGAGTTTCGATGGCGCCTGAGCCCGCGGCTGGATCGGCCACACGATGCAGATTGGCTTCCTCGATGAGGATGGTCTGCGTGTTGCGGGCAATACGCCGCGCGAAAGGATCGGGGACGCCGAGCGCCGCACTGAACGGCAGCACGGTGACCGCGTCGGCGCCGCCGACGGCAGCGGAAAGGGCCGCAATGGTGCCGCGCACGATGTTTCCGTAGGCGTCGCGCTTGGTCATCATGCGCCAGGCGGTTTCCGCCGTAACGCAGGCGCGCGAAGGTGCAAGCCCGCTCGCCTCTTCGACGCGCGCCCAAAGGTTCCGGATCGCCCGAAACTTGGCGATGGTCAGGAACTGATCTTGGTCGGCAGCAAAGCGGAAGAAGATCAGGCGGCGCGCATCCTCAAGCGACATGCCGTGAGCCTCCAGCGCGCGGAGATAAGTGACGGCATTGGCAAGCGCAAAGGCAAGCTCTTGCGCTTCAGACCCTCCGGCCGCGTGCACCGGTCTCCCGTCGGCGACGAAGAAGGGGCCAGTGAATCCTTGCGACACAAGATTGGAGATGAGGCCGGTCACCTCTGGCGCGAGCTCGCCCCAAGGCTTGGGCGCCACCCCTCGCGTCGCCATAGCGCCGAACGGATCGAAGCCGAAGCGGATATTGACCCCCGACGGGGCGTGCCCCTTCGCCCTCACATAGTTTGCGACAAGAGTGGCGGCTTGCCGAGTCGGAGGACCGAAATCGAGCTCGAGCGGAACGCCCCAATCGAGATGAAAGCCCTTGAGCATCGCCTCGATCGCGGCTTCGGTCGCGGGAAGGACATAGCCATAATCGCCGACGGCTCCCTCGAACACGACCACGATGCCGCTCGCGCCGTTGTCCAGATCGTCGGTGATTTGCGCATTGGCGGTTGCTGCATCGGGCAGATCAATGCGCTGCATCACGGCCCAGGCCTCGCCGGGCTCGCGGCCGGGAATGACGCTCCCCTCCTTCTCGCGCGCGTAGAGCGGCTCGATGGCGATACCGTCATAACTGGTCGTGCCGAGCGAGGAGAGCGGCGCGCCCTTCAGCGCCTCCTTGACCAGTGCCTGCCAGTCAGCCTCGCTGCTTAAGGGAAAGTCGCGCGCCAAGGAAATTTCAGCCATTGTCGTCCTAGCTTTAGCCCCTTTACTCCTCCTCCTAGCACGAAGCCAAAGGCCCAACAAAGCGCGCGAGGCCTGGGACATAAAGGCCGCGACGCTGTCTTTGCGGATGTCTCCGGCCTCGCTACAGTGCCGGCAAGGAGTCGAGGGAGGAGGAGCCATGGCCAAGCGCAAGGCGGCGACCACAGAGGACGCGTCGGCCGGCGATGCCGGCGAGAAGACGCCAGCCGACAGCGTCTATCTGGGCAAGAGCGTCAAGCCTGAGTTCATTTACCTACGCCTGGCCAACCGCCATGGCCTGATCACCGGCGCCACCGGCACCGGCAAGACGGTCACGCTTCAGGGGCTTGCCGAGGGCTTTTCCGACCAGGGCGTTCCGGTGTTCTGCGCCGACGTGAAAAGCGATTTGTCCGGTCTTGCCGAGGCGGGCGAAGCCAAACCGTGGGTCGAGGCCCGGGACAAGGAGATCGGCTACAAGAACGAATTCAAAGGCTACCCCGTAATCTTCTGGGACCTGTTCGGCGAGCAGGGACATCCTATCAGGTCGACGGTTTCGGAAATGGGACCGCTACTGCTGTCGCGTCTGATGGATTTGAGCGAGGCGCAAGAAGGCGTGCTCAACATCGCCTTCAAGATCGCAGGCGACGAGAATATGCCGCTCGTCGATCTCAAGGATTTGCAAGCGCTGCTCGAGAATTTGGCGGCGCGGGCCGACACGCTCACCACCAAATACGGCAACATCACCAAGGCCTCGGTCGGTTCGATCCAGCGCTCCCTACTGGTGCTGGAGCAACAAGGCGGCGCGCATTTCTTTGGCGAGCCCGCCCTCGACATCAAGGACCTCATGCGCACCACGCGGGATGGCCGCGGTTATATCAGCATCCTCGCCGCGCAGACGCTGATGAACTCGCCGCGACTCTACGCCACCTTCCTTCTGTTCCTGATGTCTGAGCTGTTTGCGAAGATGCCGGAGGTGGGCGATCCGGACAAACCAAAGCTCATCTTCTTCTTCGACGAGGCGCATCTCCTGTTTAAGGACGCGCCGAAGGCACTCTTGCAGAAAGTTGAGCAGGTGGTGCGTCTGATCAGGTCGAAGGGCGTCGGCGTCTATTTCGTGACGCAGAATCCGCTTGACGTGCCGGATCCGGTATCGAGCCAGCTCGGCAACCGCGTCCAGCACGCGCTGCGCGCCTTCACGCCGCTGGAGCAGAAGGCGGTGAAGGCGGCAGCCACGACCTTTCGCGCCAACTCTGCCTTCAATACCGAGAAGGCGATCATGGAGCTCGGCGTTGGCGAGGCCTTGGTTTCCACCCTCGATGACAAGGGCCAACCTTCGATCGTGCAGCGCACACTGATCCATCCGCCGAACTCACGCGTCGGCCCAGTGACCGATGCAGAGCGCAAGGCGATCATCGCGGACAGTCCCGTCGCCGGAGTCTACGACAAGCTGGTTGACCGTGAGTCCGCTTCCGAGATCCTGGAAAAGCGAGCTGCCGATCAGGCTCCGGCCGAGGATGCAAAACCTGCTGTCCAGAAATCAGAGGCCGGCAAGGATGCGAGTGGCGGCGGCGGCATGTTCGACTGGATTCTCGGTACCGGCTCGCGGCGGCGGCTCACGACCGGCCAGAAGGTCGCCCGCGAGGTGACGCGTCGCACCGGTGACGAGATTGGCGCGGCCGTCGGCAAGAGCATCGGCGGCAAGACCGGCGAGTCGCTCGGACGTTCGGTGTTTCGGAGCATCATCGGCGGCTTCCTCAAGCGCTAAGGGTGGCATCGGAATTCGATGAGAAATCAAGCGCGTCGGCTAAGGCGTGCCAGCAAAGTTTGCAGTGTCGGGTTCGCAGTGGCGACGATAGAATTGGCACAAGGATCGAGCTAGGTAGGGACGTCCCAGTGAAAAGAACGGCGTTGCTGGTAGACGCGTAACTCGAGGGATCTTGATGGCGAAGACGCATTTTCGTGGAGCGGCGGCGTTTGCTGCAATGCTCGCGGTGATGGGCGGCTCGGTCGAGGCCGCGCCTTGTGGCAATAACAGCGCGGGCTTTGAAAATTGGAAGCAGGTTTTCGCTAAGGAAGCCGCAGCCCGCGGCATCGGGCCCAAAGGCATCTCTGCATTGATGACCACCACCTATTCGGGCGGCACCATCAGAGCCGACCGAGGTCAGAAAAGCTTCAAGCTTTCGCTCGATGCCTTCATGGCAAAGCGCGGGGCGGCAGGCATCGTGTCCAAGGGACGATCGCTCAAGGCGGCCAACGCCGCGCTCTTCGCCAATATCGAGAAGCGCTTCGGCGTGCCGCCAGGGCCTCTGCTCGCCATCTGGGGGATGGAGACCGGCTTCGGCAATTTCACCGGAAATGCGAACACGCTATCGGCGGTAGCGACGCTCGCCTATGACTGCAGGCGGCCCGAATATTTCACCGAGCAGCTTTATGCTGCCTTGACCCTGGTCGATCGCGGCACGCTCAGCGCATCGACGCGAGGGGCCATGCATGGCGAGGTCGGACAAACGCAATTTCTGCCCAAGAACATCCTGCTCTACGGCACTGACGGCGAAGGCAATGGCGGTGTGAATCTCAACGCCAAGGCCGATGCGCTTGCCTCCACCGCCAATTTCCTGAAAGGCCACGGCTGGGTGCGCGGCGCCGGCTATCAGCCGGGCCAGCCCAACTTTGCCGCGATCCAGGGGTGGAACGCCGCAGGCGTCTATCAACAAGCGATTGCCATCATCGGCAAACGCATCGATGGATAGCAAGGTCGCAAGCGGCGTCACGCCGGTCGTCGCTGCCACGCAAACCTATGAGCGCTGGCTCGGCAAGCACGTGGTTGTGGTCGAATCGGACCTCAAGCTGAAACATCAATATATGAAGGACTCGCTCTTCGCCTTTCTGCGGGCGACCTTCTATCGCTGGGCTGCCTTGTGGCAGGAGACCTGTCAAGATCTGGCGGACGCGCCTCGCCTGCTCGCGGTCGGCGATCTCCACGTGGAAAATTTCGGCACCTGGCGGGATACCGAGGGCAGGCTCATTTGGGGCGTCAACGATTTCGATGAAGTCGCCCGCATGCCTTACGCCATCGATCTCGCGCGACTTGTGACCAGCGCCATCTTCACCAAGCGAGAGAACGGCCTCTCCATCGACGATAGCGCCGCAGCGACTGCAGTGCTCCAAGGCTATTCCGAGTCGCTTGCCTCCGGCGGCAAGCCATTCCTGCTCGAAGAGTACCATCCGGATTTGCGCGCGATGGCCTTGGGCGCAGAGCGCGATCCGGTGAAGTTCTGGGGAAAGCTCGTCAGCCTCGCGAGTGCCGAGCCGCCCAAGCGTGTTCAGCGGCTGCTCAATACATGGCTGCCTGACGGAGCGGCGGAGACCCTGTTCTACTCCCGCATCGCCGGGGTGGGGAGCTTGGGACGCCCCCGCTATGTCGGAATCGCCCAATGCAATGGCGGCTTGGCCGCGCGAGAGGCGAAGGCTTGGCTGCCTTCCGCCTGGGGTTGGGCAAACGGTCGGCCGAAGGACCATGCCTTTGCCGTCCGCCTGCTCAAGCGCTCGGTGCGGGAGCGTGATCCCTATTACCTCCTCAAGGACGGGTGGGTGATCCGCCGGCTTGGGCCCCATTGCGGAAGAATCGAGCTTGCCCAATTTCCGAAGCACCGCGACGAAAAAGCGATCCTCAAGGCCATGGGCCAGGAGACGGCCAATTTGCATCTGGCCACTTCGGATCAGTGCGCCAAAGTGCTGCGCGATCTCGGCGAGAGGAAGCCTGACTGGCTGCACCAAGCAGCTTCCGCCATGGCGGAAGCGACCGAGCAGAACTGGAAGAATTTCCGCTCGGCAGGCGAGGGGGCTTAGCGAGAGGTGCGGCAAAGCTCGCAAGGCACGCCCTGGAAGCCCATCGCCATCGTTCTAGCCCTCGTACTGGCCGTGGTCCTCATCTGCGCCGCGTTGGTTGTGGCCGGCGTGATGGATCTCGGCTTCTCGCTTCTCTAGGCCACAGCGCTCGGAACCAGTTGGTTTGACCCGCGTTTTGCTTATCGACGTTCAAGCAATAACAAGGGGAAACCACAATGAGGGACCAGTCGGATCACTTCACCTGCGCGGTCGCCACGGCCAACGGATTCGCCATGCCTTACCGGCGCTCCACGCCGCTGGCACAACCGGAGAAAGAGCGTTCTCCCGACGAAATGGAGGTTGCACAGGCGCCGGTGAGCCGCCCGGCGAAGGTGGACGCCCCGTTACGGCGCGCGGGTTAGCAACGCCGCATCGTCACGCTCTCGGTCGACCGCATGCCGATGGCGCGCGCCGCTCCTGAGGACAGGTCTAGGGTAAGACCGGAGACAAAAGGGCCGCGATCGTTCACGCGAACCGCAACCGTCTTGCCGGTTTTAGGATTGCCAACCACAAGGCACGTCCCGAAGGGCAGAGATTTGTGTGCCACAGTCAGCCCATCAGGGTTGAACATTTCACCCGACGCGGTGCGATGATCGCGAAGCTCGTTGCCGTAAGGCGGCGCGGACCTGCTGATCGGCGTAAGCAAAGCTCGGAAGCAACACCAGACTGGTGATGACAAACGCGATGCGTTTCATTGATATCCCCTTCTTGATTCGTTGGCGCGTGGCCTTGGGTTGAACGCATCGCGCCCGATCTTGTTCTTTTCTCGGAAGCGAGCCGGCTTTCGTGTGGCAGCGTTAACATCGGCAGAAAGCCGGCGGATTGACGGACAAAATATGGTCTGGGCGCAGGCAGCCGCGTCGCTGTAAGGTCCGCGCCCATGCTTACTATCGACGGCATCACGCTGCGTCTTGGCGGCCACGTCATTCTCGATCACGCCTGCGCCGCGCTTCCGCCCAAAGCCCGCGTCGGTCTGGTCGGGCGGAATGGGTCGGCAAGTCGAGCCTGTTCAAGCTCATCGCCGGGATCTATGAACCCGACGATGGCTCGATTGAAATGCCGTCTGGCATGCGCATCGGCTACGTCGCGCAGGAAGCGCCGGGAGGAGGGGGCACGCCCTTCGACACCGTGATCGCTGCGGCGACCGAGCGGTCGCGCCTGCTCGACGAGGCCGAGCG
>DATFVP010000252.1:0-2592 GCA_035260285.1 Methyloceanibacter sp. | reverse complement strand
CAGGAAGGATCAAGGAACGAAACTATGTCCCGGCGGCGCAAGGCAGATAAGCGCGACATCATCCCGGACCCGAAGTTCGGGGACGTGGTGCTGACCAAGTTCATGAACAGCATCATGCAGCAAGGCAAAAAGTCGGTCGCCGAGCGTATCGTTTATGGCGCGCTCGAACAGATGGAGAAGAAGACCAAGCAGAACCCGGTCGATCTGTTCCACGAAGCCTTGCGCAATGTGATGCCGGCGCTCGAGGTGCGCTCCCGCCGGGTCGGCGGCGCCACCTATCAGGTCCCGGTCGAGGTCCGCTCTGATCGCCGGCAGGCGCTGGCCATCCGCTGGATCATCTCCTCGGCACGCGGTCGCAACGAGAACACCATGGTCGATCGGCTCTCCGGCGAGCTGCTCGATGCCGCCAACAATCGCGGGACTGCCGTGAAGAAGCGCGAGGACACCCACCGCATGGCGGAGGCGAACCGCGCCTTCTCGCATTACCGCTGGTAACGAGTCTCAAGGATTTTTGAGATGCCCCGAGCTACCCCACTCCAGGACTACCGCAATATCGGGATCATGGCGCATATCGACGCCGGCAAGACCACCACGACCGAGCGGGTCCTTTATTACACTGGCAAAAGCCACAAGATCGGCGAGGTGCATGACGGCGCTGCCACGATGGATTGGATGGAGCAGGAGCAGGAGCGCGGCATCACCATCACGTCAGCGGCGACAACGGCTTACTGGAACGACAAGCGCATCAACATCATCGACACGCCAGGCCACGTTGATTTCACCATCGAGGTCGAGCGCTCTTTACGCGTACTCGACGGCGCGGTGGCTCTGCTTGACGCGAACCAGGGCGTTGAGCCGCAGACCGAAACGGTGTGGCGGCAGGCGGACAAATACGGCGTGCCGCGCATGGTGTTCGTCAACAAGATGGACAAGATCGGCGCCGACTTCTTCGTCTCGGTGCAGATGGTGCGCGACCGACTTGGGGCCAATCCGATCGTAATTCAGCTGCCGCTCGGCGCGGAAAGCAAGTTCAAGGGCATCATCGACCTCGTACGCATGAAGGCGGTGGTGTGGGACGACGAGTCCCTCGGCGCCAAATTCCATGACGAGGAGATCCCCGCCGATCTCATCGATCAGGCCAAGGAATATCACGAGAAGCTCGTAGAGCAGGCGGTCGAGCTCCATGAGGAAGCCATGGAGGCCTATCTCGAAGGCAAGCACCCGAGTGAAGAGACCATCAAGGCCCTGATCCGCAAGGGCACGATCCACAACATCTTCGTGCCGATCCTGTGCGGCTCGGCCTTCAAAAACAAGGGCGTGCAGCCAATGCTCGACGCCGTCGTCGACTATCTGCCGTCGCCCGTCGATGTGCCGCCGATGAAGGGCATCGACTTCAAGACCGGCGAAGAGACGACGCGTGCGCCCTCCGACAGCGAGCCGCTCTCTGTGCTCGCCTTCAAGATCATGAACGATCCTTTCGTGGGCTCGCTCACCTTCTGCCGCATCTATTCAGGCAAGATGGAGACCGGCACGACGGTGCTCAACACGGTGAAGGACAAGAAGGAGCGCATCGGCCGCATGCTCCTGATGCACGCCAATCACCGCGAGGACATCAAGGAGGCCTATACTGGCGACATCGTGGCGCTGGCAGGCCTCAAGGACGTCACCACCGGCGATACGCTGTGCGATCCCGCCAAGCCCGTGATCCTCGAGCGCATGGAGTTTCCGGAGCCGGTCATAGAGGTTGCGGTCGAACCAAAGACCAAGGGCGACCAGGAGAAGCTCGGGGTGGCGCTGCATCGCCTCGCGCAGGAAGATCCTTCCTTCCGCGTCTCGGTCGACCATGAATCGGGCCAGACTATCATCAAGGGCATGGGCGAGCTGCATCTCGATATCATCGTCGATCGCATGCGGCGCGAGTTCAAGGTCGAGGCCAATGTCGGCGCGCCGCAGGTCGCCTATCGCGAGACCGTGTCGCGCAAAGCTGAGGTCGACTACACTCACAAGAAGCAGACCGGCGGCTCCGGCCAGTTCGCCCGCGTCAAGCTCGTGATCGAGCCGAACGAGGCCGGCAAGGGCTTCGAGTTCGAGAACAAGGTGGTCGGCGGCAACGTGCCGAAGGAATACGTCCCGGGCGTGCAGAAGGGGGTGAAGAGCGTCGTCGATTCCGGCGTACTCGCGGGCTTCCCCATCCTCGACGTCAAGGTCAGCCTTATCGACGGTGCCTATCACGATGTCGATTCGAGCGTTATGGCGTTTGAGATCGCGGCCCGCGCCGCCTTCCGCGAGGGCGCGCTGAAAGCGGGCCCCAAGTTGCTCGAGCCGATCATGAAGGTCGAGGCGGTTACGCCGGAGGAATATGTCGGCGGCATTATCGGCGACTTGACCAGCCGGCGCGGCCAGGTGCGCGGCCAGGAGACGCGCGGCAATGCCGCGGTGATCAGCGCCATGGTCCCGCTCGCCAACATGTTCGGCTACGTGAACACGCTCCGCTCGATGAGCCAGGGCCGGGCGCAGTTCACCATGCAATTCGACCACTATGCGCAAGTGCCGCAGGCCGTCGCCGAAGAGGTGCAGGCGAAGTTCGCCTAA
>DATFVP010000251.1:0-14671 GCA_035260285.1 Methyloceanibacter sp. | reverse complement strand
GACGCCCTGCGTCAGCTCGTTCGGCGCGTCCGTTCTTTTCAACTTGTCTGTTGCAAAGGAGGCACGGCCTCCGACTTGAGCGGTGGTAGAGTTCGGCATCGGGGAATCCTTGCCGAGTCGGGGGGTCGGATGAGCATACTTTTAGCTATGCCTTTAGCTGCCTTATTGGCCGCCACGGGAATTTACAATCCGCAATTAATGCAAAATGGCCGCTGCATGGCCGAGTCGGGCTCATTTTACGCGCTGCTCTACTGTACGCCACCCGCTGCACCTTCTAATCAATCGGCACGGTAAGCAGTAAGTGATGCCTCTCCTGCACCTTCCTCCCCTAGTGGGCCACGCGATCTACTGCCTGCTGCTGCACGGCAATGAGTGCATCCTATATAGCGGCTCGGTGTTGTCATGAGCGCCGACGACTGGCTGTTCAACGATCGGCCTCGGACTCCTTGATCTCGGTGCGATGGCGCGGCGGCGTCGGTCTCTCCAGCCGGTCTGATCTAGGAATTTCGTTAGGCCATCGTCGGCCAAACAGACGCGAGCTTAATAGCTTTTGAAAATTGGGAATCGCGGCTGGGACTCCTATGCAAATGGGTTCCCATCAACTTCGAAATTTTAAGGACCGCCCGGGTGTCAGATGGGACCCGTTACGCCGACGTGGTCAGGGCACGATAAACGCTAGCCCTACTGATCCGCAGCCGTTTCGCGATCTCAGTTGCTCCAATGCCTTCGTTATGCAGGCGTTGAACCTCAGGCGTTTTGGCTCGTGCTGTCGGAGCTCGCCCCTTGTACTTCCCTTCGGCCTTAGCCTTGGCAATGCCTTCGTGTTGACGCTCAAGCATCAGCTCTCGCTCGAACTGGGCGATGGCCTCTAGCATGTTGAACATCAACCTGCCGGTGCAATTGGAGGTGTCGATAGCTTGCTCAAGCACTTTGAGGGCGACGCCTTTCTCCTCTAGCCGTTTACCTATGGTCACGAGATGGAAGACTCGGGCAAGCCTGTCGAGCTTGGTGACGACGAGCATGTCGCCTTCTCTCGCGTAATCAAATGCGGCTTCGAGTTGCTGCCGCTCGCCTAACGACGAGACTTGTTCGGCAAACACCTTCTCGCATCCGGCCTCCTTCAATGACTTAATCTGAGCCTGGAAACCTGCCTCTTGATCGATGGTGCTCGACCGCGCGTAGCCGATTTGCATGTGCAGGGGAGTAGACGTTAGCGGTCGTGATTGGCTGAAAGTGTGTCTTTAATACCTCATCGTCATTCCGCGCCCGGAACCAGCCGGAAAGAGTTGGGCCCCGGTTTTCGCCGAGGTGATGTTGTGGCTAGCGGCCGAGCAGCTTCTTCTGCTGATCGACATATTCCTGCGACACGTCGCCGGCCGCGACAAGCGCGTCGACGCAGGCCTTGGTCATGTCACGGGCATGCTGCTTGAAGCATATATCGAGAAGCTGGCTGCCAAGCCCATACTGGTTGCAGAATTTGTCGTACTCCCAGGCACAGGCGTCCTGTACCGCCTTGGTGACGGTGACCGACTCGGCGCGCACCGCACCGGCTAAGCCAAGCATCGAAGCGGCGGCAATAAGAAGCGCAAGGCGATAGGACATCGAATTTCCCCCCTGTTACTCTGACCAAGCCGGGCGGACACTAGCAGAAAGTTTCAGCGATGCTTAGAGTTTTTGTGGTTAACAACCTTGACGAACATTTGTAACCATGAGGAAACCCCTACATGGTCACGCGCGGGATTTACCGGGCGGCAGCAATCGCCCGACATCGCCAAGAGGCTGCCGCCTGGCCAGTCGCTGACTGCAGACTTCCTCGTGCTGTCGGCTGGCCCCACGCCGCATATCAGCCTCGACGATTGGTTCTTCACCCTGAAGGTTGGGTCGAAGCCTGTCGCCAAATGAAACTGGGCCGAGTTCACGGTCCGCAGGAAGTCTCCACCAGCCGAGGACGCGATTTTCGACCTGTGGCCGCCATCACCCCTTCGGCTTGGGCGGAGGGGGTTGTTTCGGTTCCTGCGGGAGGCCCTCCTCAAAGACGGCCCAGGACGGTGCGCTCGCGGTCCAGATCACCACTTGCGGCTTGCCGAGCTCCGGATCGTCGAGGGAGCCGGCGCGCACTCCGATATAATGACGCCGCGCCTCCGACTGGGTGAATATCGGCGTGCCGCAGGCGGCGCAGAACTGCCGGTGCATGAGGTTGCCGCTATCAGCCGTGCTCGCATAGTCGGAGAGCGTGCCTTCCACCTTCACCGCGTCGCTTGCGACGAACACGTTCACCGTGCCAGCGCCCGCGCTGATATATTGGCAGTCTCGGCACCAGCAGTGCCGCGTGAATAGCGGCTCGGCCTCAATCCTGTAGCGAACCGCGCCGCAGCGGCATCCTCCGGTGATGGTCATGTGTTCCTCCCTGGCCATACTGAATGCCCGCTCGCGGGGCATGACAACTTTGGTCTAGCTTCCTTTCGTATTACTTTGGTCGAGCTTCCTTTCGTATTCGCGTCATTCGGGTGCAAGCCGGAATTCAGTCGCGCGGAGCGAAAATCAGAACTGGACCCCGGCTTTGGCCGGGGTGACGTTTAGGTGTGAGCTTCGCGTTATTAGGCGCTATCGCTTCGCTACTTGAGCTCTAGGCCATCCCGGCGGCTCGTGCCTTGTTGAGCAGGGCCTCTGCCTGGCGGATGGAGGCAAGGTCGATGAGCCGGCCGTCCAAGGAGACCGCGCCCCTTCCTTCTTTCGCCGCCTGCTTCATCGCCTCGACGATGCGCTTGGCCTTGGTCACCTCTGCTTCCGACGGGGTGAACACCTTGTTGGCTAGCTCGACCTGCGAAGGATGGATCGCCCATTTGCCCTCGAAGCCGAGCACCGCTGCGCGCTTGGCCGCTGCGAGATAGCCGTCTGGATCTGAGAAATCGCCGAACGGCCCGTCGATCGGGCGAAGCCCGTAGGCGCGGCAGGCGACCATCATGCGCGACAGCGCGAAGTGCCAGGGATCGTTCCAGTAATAAGCGCGCTTGCCGTCGGCGTCCTTGTCGGTGAGCACGCCGTAGTCCGGGTGCGGACCGCCGATGCCGACGGTTCGAGCGCGGGTCGACGCGGCGTAGTCGGCGACGCCGAAGCTCATCGCCTCGAGCCGCTTCGAGGCCTGCGCGATTGCCTCGACATTGGCCATGCCGAGCGCGGTCTCGATCAGGACTTCGAAGCCGATCTTCTTCTCCCGCTTCTTGTACTGCTCGATCTGGGTGACCAGCATGTCGATGGCATAGACGTCCTGCGGCACGCCGGTCTTGGGGATCAGGATCATGTCGAGGCGTGGGCAGTTCTCCACCACATCCACCACGTCGCGATAGGCGTAGTGCGTGTCGAGACCGTTGATGCGGATCATCATGGTCTTCGAGCCCCAGTCGATCTCGTTGAGGCCCTGGATTATGTTCTTGCGCGCCTGCTCCTTGTCGTCGGGGGCCACGGCGTCCTCGAGGTCGAGGAAGATGATGTCGGCCTGGCCCTTTGCCGCCTTCTCAAACAACGACGGGTTGGACCCCGGCACGGCAAGCTCTGAACGGTGGAGACGCGGTGTCGCCTGTTGGATCAGGGTAAAGCTCATGTCGTCGATTTCCTTTCGTTACAGTTTAACCCGTGGCGCCGAGCCCGGCGGCAATGCAATTGATGGACAGCAATAAAGCAAGCTTGTAGCGCTCCCACTCTGCTTCCGTCGAGGCGCCGCGGAACCTGCGCAACAGCTCGACCTGCTCGCGATTGACCGCATTGATCATGGGGAGCCTCTCGGCAAGCACCTCGCGATGGCGCGGGAAGCGGGCGCCGATCTCGGCCTCGCCGCTGACCTTGCGCACCATCTCCGCCGTAAGCCGGTATTCAGTCTCGATCATGGAGAAGATCGTGTCGCGCACTTGGGTCTCAGCGACAAGTCCGGAATAAGCACGCGCGATAGTGAGATCGACGATGAGCAGCGTCTTCTCCACCTCGTCCATGATCAGGCGGAACAGGCGCGAGACCTTGAACATGCGGGCGAGCATGGCCTCGCCCTCCGCGCCGCGCACCTCGATGAAATTCTTGAGCGCGCTCCCCACCCCGTACCAGCCGGTGATGATGTGCCGGTTCTGCGCCCAGGCGAACACCCAGGGGATGGCGCGTAAGTCCGCGAGGCTCTTGGCGCCGAAGCGCCGCGCCGGTCGCGAGCCGATATTGAGCAGGGAAATTTCCTCGAGCGGGCTCGCCGACTGGAAATAGGTAACGAGGTCTGGATTGCCGACGAGGCGGGTGTAGCCGGCACGCGAGGCGCCTGACAAAGCTTCCATCGCGTCATCGATCTCTGCCCTCGGCTTCAGGGCCTCCTCCCGCTCGGATTTCAGCGCATGCTCGAACACGCTCGCTGCCAAGAGCTCCATCTGATAGCCGGCGGTGCCCCTGTTGGCATATTTGGAGGACACCACCTCGCCCTGCTCGGTCACCCTGAATCTCCCGCGGATCGATCCTGCAGGTTGCGCCGCGATGGCGCGGCCCGTGGGCGCTCCGCCGCGCGACACCGAACCGCCGCGGCCGTGAAAGAAGGCGATCTTGACGCCGGTCTCGTCGCTCACTTTGGTGAGCTTCACTTGCGCCTTGGCGAGCTCCCAGTTGGAGGCGAAGAAGCCTCCGTCCTTGTTTGAATCGGAATACCCGATCATCACCTCCTGCACCCCGCCCTGCCAATTGGTGCTGCGGGGGACGAGCGGGGCCGAGAGCAGCTCGCGCATGATGGCAGGTGCGGCGCGGAGATCGTCGATGGTCTCGAACAGAGGCACGATGGGTAGCGGGCAGATCTCGGTGCCAGCGGCATCGAGAAAGACGTTCGCCTCCTTGGCGAGGAGATAGACGCCGAACACGTCGGCGACCGAGCGGGTCATCGACAGGATGAAGCTTCCGAAGGCCTCGCGGTCGAGCCTCCCGCGCATCTCAGCCACGAGCCGGAAGCTGGCGAGGGTCTCCTCGGCCTCAGGCGAAAGCCCTGCGAGGACGCGGTCGCCCGCGCGCGGCCGGGCAAGCTCGGCGAGCAGCCACGCCTTCCATGCCTCCGACTTGGGGTCAGGCGCCTCGCCGCCGCTCTGCCCTGACGTGGCGCGCCACAACGCTTGCAGCGTTTCGGTCGTGCGCGTGGTGTTCTCGCGGAGGTCTAGGCGTACGGTTGAGAATCGGAAGAGCTGCGCGGCATAGCGCACCGGGCGCACCAGATCGGTGGCGATGGAAGCGAGATCGGCCTCCTCCAGCGCGTTCTCCAGCACGCGGAGATCGAGGATCAGCTCGTCGGCATTCGCGTAATTGGGAATCGCCTCGCCAGCGCCATTGCTCTCGGTGCGGGCGATGGTCGCGTGGAGCTTGCGCAGCACCACGGTGAGATATTGGCGATAGGCCTCGCCTGGATTGCGGGCGCGGATGGCGACCGCGTCGCCGCTCGCCGCCAACTCACGGACGAGCTCGGCGCGGAAGCCTTCCGGCACCGGCGAGGCGCGCTCGGTGATCGACAGATAGCGGGCAAGCTCCGTGAGCCGCGCCCGGTAATGCCTAAGGCTCGCAAGCGCGTTCTGCTTGAGCGTGGTGCGCGTCACTGACGTGGTGACGAAGGGATTGCCGTCGCGGTCGCCGCCGATCCAGGAGCCGAACTGGAAGAAGGGCGGCACGTCGAAGCGCGTGTCCGGATAGGCGTGCTTCAGCGCCGACTCAAACCCGGTCAGCATCTTCGGCGCCATCTCGAACAGAGTCTCATCGAAGAAATGTAGCCCGCGCTGCACCTCCTGCTCGACCGACGGCTTCTCCAGATGCAGCTCGCCGGTCATCCACACGAGCTCGATCTGATCGCGCAACTCGTCGATCAGCGCCGCACGCTCCCGCTCGGTCCAGCGCGGATTTTCCAGCTCGCGCAGCAGGAGATAGGTCTTGCGGTATTTCTCCAGCACGGTGACGCGCTTCGACTCGGTCGGATGGGCGGTGAGCACCGGGCGGATGCGCAAAGTCGAGATCAGCTTTTGGATCTCTGCAGGCCCGACGCCGGTCCTAGCCGCCTCGGCCAGCACATGGCTGAACGTGCCGCGCAAGCTTTCGCGGCCGCGCTCGCGCTCGATCTGGCGGCGGCGCCGCATGGCTGCGTTCTGCTCGGCGATGGAGAGGAGCTGGAACCAGATACCTTGCGCCTGCAGCGCGCGCGCCATTAGCTCCGGCGTGACATCGGCGACGCTAGCGCCGCCTTTGAGCAGCGACTCGATCTCAGGCTGATGCTTGCGCGCCACGTCGAGCAGGAGCCCGAACAACAACTCTGCCGCTTCGCGCGGCGAGGTGCCCGCAATCAGGGCTGACGCGGAGGCGTGGTCCTCCGCGTTGCCGAGCTCTCCGACATCGTCCTTCATGATGGCCGGGCACTCCCGGCGGGACGCCCAGCCTTTGACACTATGGCGCCGCGCCTTCAGCTCAGACGACAGCCTGTGGCCTCGACGCCCCGGCGGACAACACACTTGCCACGGTGGATCCGAATTCGCTCGGGTTTGGCGCCACGGTCAGGCCGCAAGACTTCATGATTTCGGCCTTCTCCGCAGCGCTGTCGCCTGCCGCCGAGATGATCGCACCGGCATGGCCCATGCGGCGTCCCTTGGGCGCAGTGAGGCCGGCGACGAAGCCAACCACCGGCTTCTTCATGTTCTCTCTGATCCAGGCCGAGGCCTCGGCCTCCTGAGGGCCGCCGATCTCGCCGATGAGCAGCACCGCCTCGGTCTCAGGGTCATCCTCGAACAGCACCAGATGATCGAGGAAGGACGAGCCGTTGATCGGATCGCCGCCAATGCCGACCGACGTGGTGATGCCGATGCCAACAGCCTTCATCTGCGAGGCAGCCTCATAGCCGAGCGTGCCAGAACGCGAGATCACGCCAACCTTGCCCTTGAGATAGATGTGGCCGGGCATGATGCCGAGCATGGCCTTGCCGGGGCTGATGATGCCGGCGCAATTCGGGCCGACCATCATCGGCCGCTTGTCTTTGGGATAGCGGTAGAGGTAGCGCTTCACTCGCATCATGTCCTGCGCTGGGATGCCGTCGGTGATCGAGCAGATCAGCCTGATGCCGGCGTCGGCAGCTTCCATGACGGCGTCGGCGCAGAAGGCCGGCGCCACGAAGGTGATGCTGGTGGTGGCTCCGGTCGCGTCCACCGCTTCCGTCACGGTGTTGAACACGGGCAGGCCCTGATGCTTGGTGCCGCCCTTGCCCGGCGTCACCCCGCCAACGACATTGGAGCCGTACTCCACCATCTCCTTGGTATGGAAGGAGCCCTTGTCGCCGGTCATGCCCTGGACGATGATCGGTGTCTTTTCGTCGATAAGAATGCTCATTGGTCCTCTCCCGGCGCGGCGTTAGGCCCTCGCCCTTGCGGGTTCCTGCGCCGCATTGCACGCCTCGACCGCCTTGCTCGCGGCTTCAGCCAAAGTTTCAGCGGTGATCAGTTCAAGTCCGCTCTCGGCGAGGATCTTGCGGCCTTCCTCGACATTGGTGCCGGCGAGCCGGACAACGAGCGGCACTTTCACTTCGACAGTCTGGCAGGCCTGCACCACGCCTTTAGCCACCCAGTCGCAGCGATTGATGCCGGCGAAGATGTTGACCAGCACCGCCTTCACCTTGGCGTCGGACAGAACGAGCTTGAGCGCGGTGGCGATGCGCTCAGGCGACGCGCCGCCGCCGACATCGAGGAAGTTCGCCGGGCTACCGCCGGCATGCTTGATCATGTCCATGGTGGCCATGGCGAGGCCCGCGCCATTGACGATGCAGCCGATCTCTCCGTCGAGCCCGATATAATTGAGATTGTGCTCGGCTGCCTGAGCCTCGCGCGGGTCCTGCTGCGAAGGATCGTGCATGTCGGCGACGCTATGGCGGCGGAACAGTGCGTTGTCGTCGAACGACATCTTGGCGTCGAGCGCGAGCACGCGGTCATCCTTGGTCACCACCAGCGGATTGATCTCGAGCATGATGGCGTCGCGATCGCGGAACGCGCGATAGGCATTCATGATCGTGGTCACCGCGCGCTGCACCTGCTTGATGTTGAGCCCAAGCGCAAAAGCAAGCTGGCGAGCCTGGAAGGCCTGCAGGCCGACCGCGGGCTCGACCACCACCTGGAGGATGGCCTCAGGCTCGGTTCTCGCGATCTCCTCGATCTCCATTCCGCCGCGCTTCGAGGCAATGACCCTGATGCGCTCGGCTTTGCGGTCGAGCACGTATCCGAGATAGATCTCCCGTTCGAACGGCTCGGCCACCTCGATATAGACCCGCTGCACCGGCTTGCCCTCTGGCCCGGTCTGGATCGTCACCAGCCGCTTGCCGAGCAGATCGGCCGCTGCCTCGCGCACCTCGTGATAGGTCTTGCACAGCTTGATACCGCCGGCCTTGCCGCGGGCGCCGGCATGAATCTGCGCCTTGACCGCCCAGTTCCATCCGCCGAGCTCGGTTGCGGCATAGACCGCCTGGTCTGGGCTGAAGGCCACGGCGCCCTTGGGCACCGGCACGCCGAACTGGGCGAGCAACTCCTTTGCTTGATACTCGTGGACGTCCACTTTGCTTCCTCCCTTTTTCAGTCTTGGCCGGCGCGAAATGAGCGGGCGAGCCTCAGCTCACCTTACCCTTCACCAGCTCATAAGCTTCCTCGGTCACGCCTTCCGCGCCGGACAAGAGCATCTCTAGTTCTTTTAGCTTAGCGTCAGCGAAGGCTTTGTCAGAGATCAATTTCACGTTCGTATAAACATTTAGGGCAGCACTTCGCAGTGCAGCATAAGCCGCGAGCACGGCGACTCCGGCGTCCGAGATCACCCCGAGATTGCCTTTGGCCGAGGCGACGGCGGCGAGATCGATAACCTCGCGCGCGGCCTGGCAGCAGCGTAAGGGAACGTCGGTGGCAAGCTTAAGCGCGTCCTGGATGGCGGCGCTGCGCGAAGTCTTCTCGGCGTCGGTCTCCTTCGGCAGGCCATAGGCGCCCATCACCGCGTCGAAGGCCTTGACATCGTCCTCGATCATGCCGGTGAGCTTGTGGCGCAACCCCTCGGCGCGCACGAGCAGCGCGCGCATCTCGCCTTCAACATCGGCGTATTTCTTCTTGCCGATGGTGAGATGGGCCACCATGGCGACAAGGGCTGCCCCCATGGCGCCGATGATGGCAGCGGCGCTGCCGCCGCCAGGTGTCGCGTTCTGGCTCGCGAGCTCGTCGAGAAATTTGTCTATGGCGCTTTCTCTGATCATGCGGTCAGGCCATCTCCTTGGCGAGTGCGTAGATCTCCTCGGCATCGAACACCGCTTCCGAGCTTTCGAACAGCTTACCGACGCAGGCGCGATGCAGCTTCAACTTGAGGCCGCCAATGCCGAGGGCGCCGAAGGCGAGCTTGCCGAAGTGGTCCTTGCCCTTGTCGGTCGCCTCGATGCCTTCGATGCCGAGCGGAGGCTGCGCGTTCACGTCGGCCACCATCTCGATATTGGGATTGTCCTTCCAGGCCGAGAGCGGCAACAGCTGGAGGCCGATGGCACCCGCGGCATAGACAATATTGGCGTCCTTGACCGCAGCCGCGCGGGACGCATCATCGGCGGCTTCGATTGCCTTGACCTTGACCCCAAACCTCTCCTCGATCGCCTTGGCGGCCTCGTCGCTTTTCTTCTGCGCGCGCGAGGTGATGGTGACGTCGGCGCCCTCCTTGCCGAGCAGAGCCGCTGCCCGCATGCCGACCGGCCCGGTTCCGGCGAGCACCACTGCTTTCTTGCCCTTGAGCTTCTCCGCCTGGGCGAGAAGGGCGACGCCGGCCGCCGCCGTGGTGTTTGAGCCGTTCGAATCGAGCATCACCGAGACGCGAAACGGGCCGAAGAACTTCTTCTTTACGGCTTTCAGCAGCGCCTCACCCTTCGACATGTCGCCGCCACCGACGAAGATGGCGGTGTTCTGTTTCTCCTTGCCGCCGCGGGTGAAGATGGTGCCGTCGACCAGAGCGCCGACATTGTCAGGCGTCATATTGGCGTAGCCCGTCACCCGGTCGGCGCCGCCATCATAGGCGACCACGGTGTCGAACACGCTGGCGTAAGGGTCGGTATCGAACAGAAACAGAAGTTTCTTCATCTTGCTCATCTTGGTGCCTTCCAGCTTCATTCCACGACGTTCTGCGGGCTACCGCCCACGAACGCCTCGATATTGTCGATGAGTTGATCGGCGAGGATCTGCATGGCCTCCTGGCTCGCCCAGGCGACGTGCGGCGTCAGGATGAAATTCGGCAGCCTCAAGTCGAGTAGCACGTTGCCCTCTTTCGGCGGCTCCTTAGTCAGCACGTCGAAGCCAGCGCCGCCGATGGTGCCGTCCTTCAGCGCATCGGCCAGCGCCTGCTCGTCGACGAGGCCCCCGCGCGCCGTGTTGATGAGGATGGCGGAGGGCTTCATCATCCTGAGCTCCTTCGCCCCGATCATGTTCGTGGTCTCAGGCGTGAGCGGCGTATGCAACGTAATGACGTCGCTCTCTTTGTAGATGGTCTCAAGATCGACGAGCCCAGGTTGCGGGAACACGTCATAGGGCAGGATGCGCATGCCGAGCGCCTCGGCGCGCTTCGCCACCGACTTGCCGATGGCGCCATAGCCGATGACACCGAGGGTGGAGTCGGCGACGTCCCGGATCGGATGGTCGAAGAAGCAGAACTGGTTGACCTTGCCCCACCGTCCTGCGCGCACGTCCTCGACATAGGCAAAGAGGTTGCGGCGAAGCGCGAACATCAGCGCCAGAACGTGCTCTGGCACGGTATTGAAGGCGTAGTTGCGGATATTGACGACGGTGATGCCGTTCTCTTTGCAGAACGCCTTGTCGACCACGTCGGTGCCGGTCGCCGCCACCGCGATCAGCTTGAGCTTCGGCAGTTTCTTCAGCGTGTCGGCACGCATCGGCACCTTGTTGATGATGGCGATGGTGGCGTCTTTCAGCCGCTCGAGGATCTCCTCTGGCGTCCAGGTCGCCTCATATTCTTTGTAGCTGTGCGGGAACTCCGGCTTGCGCACATTGGCGCCGACGGACTCCCGATCGAGGAACACGATTTGGTGCTGCACCGAACGACCCCTTGGACCTAAACACTTCCTCAACTCGCAACCCAGAACACGAAACGGCCTCGCCGTCCCGCCGGCTTGACCCGAGGCGGATCGGACCGGCGAAGCTTGTCGGCGAAACTGGCAGAAAGCCTATTCGGCAGCGACCTGCTTGATCTTCGCCTGCATGCCGTCGCGGAAATGCGCCTGCGCCGCCGCGACGCCACTTCCGAGCTCGACCTCGATGCCCGTATCGCGCATCGCCATCTCCGCGCCGGCAATGGCGCCGAGCAACATCAACTCGTTAAGATCGCCGAGATGACCGATGCGAAACAGCTTGCCGGCGACCTGGGACAGCCCGGCGCCGAGCGCGAGATTGTAGCGTCTATAGGCGACATCGATCACGTCGGCGCCGTTGAATCCAGCCGGGACCATGATCGCGGTCACGGTGTCGGAATGCCATTTCGGCTCCTTGGCGCAGAGCTTGAGACCCCAAGCCTCCACAGCGGCGCGCGCGCCGCTGGCCAGATGGCGATGGCGGGCGAAGACGTCCTCCAGCCCCTCCTCCTCCAAAATGTTGAGCGCCTCGCGCAAGCCATGCAGCATCGGCAGCGCCGGCGTGTAAGGGAAATAGCCTGTGGCATTGGCCTTGATCTGGTCGGCGAGGTCGAAATAAGCGTGGCGACAATTGCCGTCCTTCATCGCCGCGAGCGCCTTTTTGCTGGCGCAGACGATGCCGAGGCCTGCCGGAAGCATGAGGCCCTTCTGCGAGCCGGTGATGGCGAAGTCGACGCCCCAATCGTCGAAACGGAAGTCGATGCTCGCGATCGAGGAGACGCCGTCGACATAGAGCAGCGCCGGATGCTTGGCTGCGTCCATGGCGCGGCGGACTGCGGCCACATTGCTGGTGACGCCGGTGGCGGTCTCGTTGTGCACCACGAGCACGCCCTTGATCTCGTGGGTCTTGTCGGCGCGCAGCGCCTCCTCGATGCGTTCGGGGTTGGCGCCGGTGCCCCATTCCTCGTCCTGCACGATGACATTGAGACCGTGCCGCTTAGCGAGCTCGCCCCACAAAAATGGCTGAACTGGCCGAAGCGAGCAATCAGAACCTTGTTGCCCGGAGCAAGCGTGTTGGTGAGCGCCGATTCCCAGGCGCCGGTGCTGCTCGACGGGAAGATGATGACCTGGCCCTCTCTGGTCTTGAAGATTCCCTTCAGTCGCGCGTAAAGCGGTAAGGTCAGCTTGGGGAAGTCTGAAGACCGGTGATCCTCCATGGCGATATGCATTGCCCTGAGGATGCGGTCCGGAATGTTGGTCGGGCCCGGAACGAACAGGAAATTACGTCCCGGCTTTCGCGTCGCCGACATTGGCTACGTTTCCTCCTAAAGTAGGGCTTGCCTTGATAGAACCTTGGCGGGCGGGGAGGTGGTAACGTCCGCGTGAGCCCCTGGCAACCCCTTGCTTGTCTAAAACAGCCCGGTAATGCGCCCGTCCGGGGCAAGCTCGATATTGTTGGCGGCGGGCACCTTGGGCAGGCCGGGCATGGTCATGATGTCACCGCAGATCACCACCACGAACTCGGCACCCGCCGAAAGCCGGACCTCGCGGATCGAGATGGTGAAGCCCGAGGGGGCGCCTTTGGCGTCGGCATTGGTCGTGAAGCTGTATTGCGTCTTAGCCACGCAGATCGGGAACTTGCCGAACCCTTCCTTCTCCAGCTCGGCGAAGCGGTCGCGCACGGCCTTGTCGGCGGTGATGTCGTCGGCTCGGTAGAGCTCCTTGGCAATGGTCTTCGCCTTGTCCCAGAGCGACATGTCATCGGGATAAAGGGGCTTGAATTGCGATGGCTTGGTCTCGACGGTGCGAACCACGGTGCGAGCGAGGTCTTCGGCGCCGGCTCCGCCATGCGCCCAATGGTCGGCAAGCACGCATTCGACGTCGAGCTTGGCGCAGAGCCGCTTGAGCAGAGCCATCTCTGCGTCGGTGTCGCTGGAGAAGCGGTTGATCGAGACGATGACGGGGACACCGTACTTCTTCAGGTTCTGCACGTGGCGCTCAAGATTGGCGAAGCCCTTCTCCAGCGCCTGAACGTTCTCTTTCTTGAGATCGTCCTTGGCAACGCCGCCATGCATTTTTAGCGCGCGGATGGTGGCCACCAGCACGACGCAATCGGGCTTAATTCCCGCTTTCCGGCATTTGATGTCGAAGAACTTCTCGGCCCCGAGATCGGCGCCGAAGCCCGCCTCGGTGATTACGTAATCGGCAAGCTTGAGCGCAGCCTTGGTGGCGATCACCGAATTGCAGCCATGCGCGATATTGGCGAAGGGGCCGCCATGAATGAAGGCCGGGTTGTTCTCGAGCGTCTGCACAAGATTCGGCGCGAGCGCGTCCTTGAGCAGCGCCGCCATTGAGCCGGAAGCTGAGAGGTCGCGCGCAGTGACAGGCTTCTTGTCGCGCGTCTGGCCAACCTGAATTTGCCCGAGCCGCCGTTGCAGATCGGCGAGGTCGGAAGCCAAGCAGAAGATGGCCATGACCTCGCTCGCCACGGTGATATCGAAGCCTGCTTCGCGCGGGTAGCCGTTGGCGGCCCCACCAAGCGCGGTGACAATCTGGCGGAGCGCCCGGTCGTTCATGTCGACGGCGCGGCGCCAGGTAACGCGGCGGGTGTCGATGTCGAGCTTGTTGCCGAAATAGACGTGGTTATCGATGAGCGCCGCGAGCAGATTGTTGGCAGCACCGATGGCGTGGAAGTCTCCGGTGAAATGGAGGTTGATGTCCTCCATGGGCACGACTTGCGCGTAGCCGCCGCCGGCAGCACCCCCCTTCACGCCGAAACAGGGGCCAAGGCTCGGTTCGCGAATGCAGATGACTGCCTTCTTGCCACTGTGGTTGAGCGCGTCCCCAAGTCCGACGGTGGTGGTGGTCTTGCCTTCGCCGGCTGGCGTCGGCGTGATGGCGGTAACGAGGATCAGCTTGCCGTCAGGCCGGTCGGCCAGGGAAGCGATGTAGTCGAGCGAAATCTTCGCCTTGTAGTGGCCGTAAGGCAGGACGTAGTCCGCCGGAATGTCGAGCTTCTCAGCCGCCACCTCGACGATCGGTCGCATTTTGGCCGCTTGTGAAATTTCGATGTCGGATTTTGGTTTTTGATGCTGATCGGTAGGGCGCCTGCCTGGTTTATCGGCACTTTCACGCGGCTGAATTGACATAAATCAACTATCCCCAGGGGTTAATGGGCCCGACGTCTGCAATTGTATTATGCAACCTAATTCATTCGCTTGCCTTCTTGCAATCGTCTGTGCGAGGTGAGCGCCTACCTGGAGGCCTCGAATGACGCCGGT
The DNA here is from genome assembly GCA_035260285.1 of Methyloceanibacter sp. Lineage (GTDB taxonomy): Bacteria > Pseudomonadota > Alphaproteobacteria > Rhizobiales > Methyloligellaceae > Methyloceanibacter. The sequence goes on along the minus strand of DATFVP010000251.1, from coordinate 268 downwards.
CGAGCTTCTGAAATCCATGTTTCAGGCAGCGGTGGACGCTGCGCTGCCTTCGATCTGTGTTCCTGCCAATCTCCCGCCGCGGCCAAAGGGACGCACAATCATCATCGGCGCCGGCAAAGCCTCAGGTGCCATGGCATCAGCGCTCGAGGGCGCCTGGGAGGGACCGCTCGAAGGGCTGGTCGTGACCCGCTACGGCTATCGCGTGCCGACCGAGCGTCTGGAAGTTGTCGAGGCCGCCCACCCTGTTCCCGACGCCGCCGGCCGCGAC
>DATFVP010000250.1:0-5396 GCA_035260285.1 Methyloceanibacter sp. | reverse complement strand
CGAAGTCTTGCGCCTTCTTGATGTTGGCCTCGGCGTTCTTGAGGAAGGTCTCCTTCGATTTGTCCGACGAGAAGCAATAGACCTTGCCGTCGGGGGCGGCCCAATTCACCGAGCAGTCGGTCTTGATCGTATGGCCTTCGGCGAGACCCATGGCGCAGGAATTGTCGAACTCGCCTGGCGTCGCAGGCGACGCGGGGGTCGCGGCCGGCGCGGGGCTAGTGGGACTTGCGGCGTCTTCCGCCGCTGCTGGGCCCGCCGCGGCAAAGCCGAGCAGCAGCACTGCCGCCACGGCGGACAGGATGGGGGCCCTAATCATGGCGTTCCTCCTTGGAGCCTTTGAATTGCGCCCAAGACGCGTGCCTTGGGCGCCCGCTTCTTGGCGGATTTCTACCTTGGGTATGGAACCGAAGCCAGGCTTCGTCCAGTCGCGTTCTTGTGATCAGGAGGCGAGCCAGAAGCCGGAGTGTGGATGGCCGCGACGGCATTGAGCGCGGTTTTGCCTTACGCCACCAGCGTTCCTTGCAGCGACGCCAACAGTCGGCCGAGCGTGTCGCGGGTTGAGGCGTCGGCGCGGCCGTCGATGCGCGCTTGCCGGAAGTGGCGCTGGAAAGCCTCAACCACCTTCTCGAGCCCCGTGCCATAGGTGCTGGTGAGCTCCAACCCATAACCGAGGCCAGCAAGATCCCGCTGGAGCTTCAGCACCTCCTGCCCTTCATCGCCAGGGCCGAGGCCCTGATCCTGGCCCAATGGCGTAGGCTCGACCCAGAGCCCGACGCCGGCTTGAGCAAGCCGCGCCCAATCGAATTTCTCTCCAGGATCAAGCTTGCGTCCAGGCGCAATATCGGAGTGGGCCACCACCCGCTCGCCCCGGATGAGGTGGCGGCGCAAGATGTCGAGGCAGAGCGCCTCCACGCTTCGCATCTGTGCCTCTGGGAAATCGCGGTAGCCGAACTCATGCCCGGGGTTATGAATCTCGATGCCGATCGAGCAGGAATTAAGGTCGGTTTCGCCAGCCCACAGGCTTTGCCCGGCGTGCCAGGCCCGTTCGGACTCGCGCACCATCTGTGCGATGCGTCCGTCCTCGTCGACGAGATAGTGGCAGGAGACCTTCGACTCTTCCCGCGTCAGCCAGTCGAGCGCCGCGTCTGACGACTCCATGCCGGTGTAATGCAGCACGAGCATGTCTGGCACGCGGTTCTCTCGCCGCGGCTCGCGGTTCGGCGCCGGACACCAGAGCGTCGCAAGCGGGCTGTCGGGGATTGCGGTCATGGGCACTCCGTCATTCCGGCGAAAGTCGGAATCCAGCACAAGAGCGGCTGTTGCTCCATTCGTGGAATTGCCGATTGTACCTTCACTGGATACCGGCTTTTCGCCGGTATGACGAAAGAAAACCTAAATCCCGCGCTCGTTGGCGATCTCGCCATAGGCCTCGTTGATGGCGGCGATCTTCTCGGTGGCGATGGCGACGAATTCCTTCGGCACGCCGCGGGCGATCAGCTTGTCGGGATGATTGTCGGCCACGAGCTTGCGGTAATGGCTCTTCAAGCCGTCATTGCTGATCGAGGGATCGATACCCAGGATCTCGTAGGGATTGCGCTTGGCGGCGGTAACGTGGCGCGCCTTGATATAGGCGAACTCCGTATCGCTGATGCCGAAGCGCTTGGCGACCTGGTGCAAGAACTGCTCCTCGCGCGGATGCAGCACGTCGTCGGCCTTGGCGATGTGGAACAGGCCTTCGAGCACGTCCTCGAGCAGTTTGCGATTGCCCTTGAACATGACAGAGAGCTGCTCGGCATACGCCTCGTAGCCGGCCACATCCTGCTTCGCGAGGTTGAAGACACGCGCGACGTTCTTCATCTCGCCTTCCGGCACCTTGAACACTTCCTTGAAGGCGTTGACTTCGTCCATGGTGACGACGCCGTCAGCCTTAGCCATCTTGGCGCCAAGCGCGATCACGCCGACGGTGAAAGCCACCTGGTTCTCGGCAGGGCCGTCCTGCTCCTGATCGCGATCGATGACATAGTGCCCGGCGACGCCCCCGAGCAGAGCGCCGATGGGTCCGCCGATTGCGAGCCCAGCCGCGGCGCCGGCCAACTTTCCCCAAATCGACATTGCCGATCCCCCCAACAAATACCGGCTAGAGCATAAGGATTTTTACCGCGCACCGCATGCGGATAATCGTCTCGCAGGCGGTGATCTCCTGCCCGCTCAAGACCTCGACGCGACCGGCCCGGAATCGCGGAAATTGGCCAGGATCGAGAGCTTTGGCTCGTCGATCTCAAGCCCCGCGGCAAGCCGCCTCTCCACATGGACGGAGCGAGCGAAGGTCCAGGCAAACAGCCACAAGGTGATCAGCACGGTGACCACGCTTCCCACCAACACGAAGGTGCTGCCGAGATCGAACAAGTCAGCGCCGGCGACAATGAAGGCGATGATGATGATGCCGAAGCCGCCGGCAACCACGATCGCGGCGCTGATCGAGGTAATGAAAATGGCGACGGGATGGTCTCCGCCGTGGCGGGGACGAGGATTGGCTTCAGTGTCCATGGGCGACCTAATAGCGGAGACGTCGTGGCAAGCACAAGAGGCCTCATGGTTCGAGACGCGACCTTCGGCCGCTCCTCCCCAATGAGGAAGCTTGTACCCGAGGAGTGCTCGAAGAGTGCGCCTCGAGGGATGAGGCCAAAATTCCTCAAGACTTGGGAATGTCGCGGCGAACCTTGCGCGAGGCGCCGACGATCTCGACGCCCCTTGAGCCAACGAACTGGTCAAGATTCATTGTGATGTAATAAGGCGAGGCAAGCGGCATCAGGAGGCCGTTCTTGACGCAGCCGATGACGACCGTGCGCCAATAGGCGGGGCGCCCATTATAGGCTTCATGGCTCAGCGAGACGTCCATGTTCATGTAGGGCTTCACGCCCGTGACGGTGAGCTGATAGACGCCGCGGCCGGCATACCACGCGATATCGATGCCGTTAAAATCGATGGGATAGCACTCGCCGGTGAGGCTCCAGATCGGCAGGATCAGGGACGGCGCCTCGGGCTTACCCAACTGTCCGGCGCTGGCGGCAGACGCCGCAACCAGAATCAGCGCCAACCCGGCGAACAAGCTTATCGTGCGTCGTCGCATTGCATCCCCCAAGTCCAAGGACGATAACCTAACGGGCGACTGTGACCACCTCAAGGTCAGCCCGAAGACGCAAAGGCCCGGCCTTAAACCATCTTGCTCAGCGTGCGCCTCATCTCATCGAACGAGAAGGCACGCAGGGTTTCGCACCGCGTATTGCCGAGCGAGGAGGCGCTGAGCGCAAGCGCAGCCGCACTCTCATCATCAGCCGCCTCGAACACCGCGATGACATCGTAGCGGCCAAGGGTCCAGCAGAGTTCTTTCATCACGATGCCGCTCTTCTCGGCCATCGCTTGAAAGGCTTCAGCCCGGCTGATCGTACCCCTGATGTTGCGTATGCCCTGATCGGTGAAGTTGGCGAGCAAAATATATTTCGGCATCGGAATCTCTCCTCTCCAGTCCTACGACAGAAGTCTACTATGAGGCGGCGATCGCGCTAAAATCGGCTTGCGCAGCAAGGCGTCGGGCCGTGATCGGTGGCTGACGATTGAGCGGAACCAGGGGCAGCGTCTTCCCGTTGCTCATGATGACGAAGGAGGTACCCATGCAGATCTCAGAGGTGCACAATTATGCGAGCCGGCTGCTTAGGGAGCATGGCGACAAGGCCCAATTGATCGCGAGCCAAAGGGTGCTCGAATGCGAGAAGCGCGGCGACAGAAGCGAAGCTGAGGACTGGCGCCGCATCCGCGACACGCTGAAAGAGATGAAGGGACCGCTGGCGAGCTGAATCCACGCCACGCCGGTTACGACCGACATTGTGGCGCGGAGGCGATCGGCGTATTATTTGCGAGTGTATTTCGAGCAGCCGCGCAAGGTGAGGCGCCGGCTGCGGCCCTCACCGTGTGCGAGGCTCGACCGTCGCAGAGGAGGGCCGAACATGGCCATTGCTCCAACATTTCAAAAATATCTGGCTACCAAGAACGTCCGGTATGAAATCGTTGCGCACGAGCCGACGAAGTCGTCGATGCGCACCGCCGAAGCCTGCCGGATCCCTGGCGACCGTGTCGCCAAAGCCGTCGTGCTCCGCGACGAATATGGCTACGTCCTGGCCATACTGCCTGCGTCGCACCACATCCGCCTAGATGATCTCAGGGCGCAACTTGGCTTGGACGTTGAGCTGGCGGACGAGTACGAAATCGAAGAACTGTTCGATGACTGCCTGCCCGGCGCTATTCCCCCAGCCGGTGAGTGCTACGGGCTTGATACGATGGTCGACGACAGTATAGACGACCAGCCGGAGGTGTACTTGGAGGGTGGCGATCATGAGACGTTGGTTCATATGACCCATGCGCAGTTCGCTTCTCTCACGGCTACGGCGCGGCACGGCTGTTTCAGCGTCCACGACTGAGGACGGTCGATAGCCGAATTTGTGAAGGTCGCGAGCGCGGAGAGGCGGCATTGATATCACGCGCGCCCCGAGAGCAGCTTCAGAGCCACGTAGGCGATGAAGCCGAGCCCAATGCCGGTGGCGATCGAATAGCTCAAGGGGATCATCAGCGCGATGGTGAGCGCCGGGATGTACTCGGTTGGCTCGTCCCACTGGATCGCGCCGAGGCTCGTGGCCATCAGGCAGGCGACGAAGAGAAGCGCAGGCGCCGTGGCGTAAGGCGGAACGGTCAGGGCGAGCGGCGCCAGAAACAGGCTCGCCAGAAATAGCGCCGCCACCACGAGCGCGGTGAGCCCCGTGCGGCCTCCCTCCTCCACACCAGCAGCACTTTCGATATAGGCGGTGTTGGTCGAGGTGCCGAGAGCCGCGCCGAGCATGGCCCCGCCAGAATCGGCGAGCAGCGCCTGGCGGAGCCGCGGCAGGCGGCTGCCTTTGTCGAGCAGCCCAGCCTGTCGCGCCACGCCGATCAGCGTTCCCGCCGTGTCGAGAAGCATGACCAGCAGAAGCGTGAGCACCATGGTGAGAGCCCCATGCCAGGCGCGAGCGCGATCGGATAGTTGGCGTAGAGCCCCATGACGGCGGTCGAGCGCTGCGGCGAGGCAGGTCGCGACGAACATGGCGCCATGCTCCATGCCGGCCTTATCCAGGCGAAGGTCGCGAGGCCGGCCCTGAGCTCCGTCGGCACTGTTGTGCCGGAGGCACCGAGGCCAAAATAGTGGTCGACTGCACCGAGGAGGTTCGGTCCCTCCGGCGCCTTTGGCCGGTCAACCTCTACGTGTTCCTCGGTCATTTTCGTTGCCCCCTACCCTGTCGTCGCCGACTTCATCGGGCGATTCACTACTCCCTTGCGAGATTCGTGTTTACTGGATGCCCGCCTTCGCG
>DATFVP010000249.1:0-8006 GCA_035260285.1 Methyloceanibacter sp. | reverse complement strand
TCGCCACCCCCGATCCCGATTGGCGTCCCGAGGATCCAGATCCAGCCACCTCGTCGGCGCCCTACCGGCTCTACAATATCGGCAACCACTCGCCGGTTCAGCTTCTCGACTATATCGCCGTGATCGAAGAGGCTGTGGGCCGCAAGGCCGAGCTTGATATGCTCCCCGCCCAACCCGGCGACGTCGAGGAGACCTATGCCGATGTCGAGGCGCTGAAAGATGCCGTCGGCTTCGAGCCCTCGACCCCGATCGAAGCTGGCGTCAAACGCTTCGTCGCCTGGTACCGGGAATTTTACAGGGTTTAGCCCCCCTTAATTTCCCTCCACAGCGGATGTCGGCTGGGTCGGCGAGGAGGTCTGGGGCGCTCGCGCGGAAGGCAGCGATACGATATGAAGGTGGGCCCGCGCCTGGCGAGTAGCGCCTCGCACAGCGCCTGCTCCTTGCGTGGCTTGGCGCAGTGGTAGGCGATCACGTAATTTTTCACCGCATGTCCCACCCTCCTGCTTGAAGCTGAGGCGGCAACATAACATCTCTCTCTCAGATGCCTGGTAGTTCGACCTAAGCATGACGGATGTGCCTGTTGCCAAAACCACACGACGCTAAAGAAGCTGCGCTGGACAGGGAACGGCGCGCGTCTTCAATGGTTTCTCAATTCAGTTGTTGGAAGGATGGCCGTAATGTCGCGTAACAAAAATCACAAGGCTGCCCTTGACTGGGCCGAAGGAGAAACGTCTTCAGGCGAAGAGTGCTTTTGGGCGCGGTTCGATTATCTCAAGCTTCGCGAGACGCTCGAGGCCATCGTCTCCGCCATGGAAGCGACCGCGAAGGAGGATCAGCCTCCAGGTGAGTCCGAGCCTGACAGCACGCTGCGGCTCGTGGTCTCGAACGATCGGCCAGCAAGCGAAGAGAACCCGTCCGCGGAGGGGCCTGAGCCCCAGCCCGCGTGAGCCTACAGAAGTTCGTTCAGAGGTTCTTGAACATCGGCGGCCGCTTCTCGATGAACGCCGCCATGCCCTCTTTCTGATCTTCAGTCGCGAATAGAGAATAGAACTGCCCGCGTTCGAACCGCGTGCCTTCCGCAAGCGTGGTGGCGAAACCGCGATTGATTGCTTCCTTGATCATCATCACCGCGTGCTGCGACAGATTGGCTATCTTATCGGCCACCTTCATCGCCTCGTCATGCAGCTGCGCGACAGGCACGATGCGACTCACCAGCCCCGAGCGCTCGGCCTCGACGGCGTCCATGCGCCGGCCGGTGAGGCAAAGCTCCATGGCCTTGGCCTTGCCGACGGCGCGGGTGAGCCTCTGCGTGCCTCCTGCGCCGGGCATGATGCCGAGATTGATCTCAGGCTGGCCGAAGGTGGCATTGTCGCCGGCGAGGATGATGTCGCAGGACATGGCAAGCTCGCAGCCGCCACCGAGCGCATAGCCAGCGACCGCCGCGATGATCGGCTTGCGGCAGTGACTGATGCGGTCAAAAGGCGCGATGAAATCGCTGCCATAGGCCTCAACGAAGGTCTTCTTATGCATCTCCTTGATGTCGACGCCGGCGGCGAACGCCCTCTCGCTTCCGGTGATGACGATGCAGCCGATCTCAGGGTCGGCCTCGAAGGCGTCGAGCGCAAGGTTGAGCTCCTTGATCAGGAGCGCGTTCAGCGCGTTCAGTGCGTGCGGGCGGTTGAGGGTGATGAGCCCGACCTTGCCTTCAGTGGTGACGATGATCGTCTCGTACCGGGAGGCAGGCCTGATGTCTTGTTCCCTGGTCAGTTCGTTGGCAAACATGGTGCGTCTAGTTCCCTTATCGTTGACAGTTTGGGCAGTAGAAAGTTGAGCGGCCGCTCTGGATGATGCGGCGCACGGTGCCGCGGCAGCCTTTCTTGCTACAGGGCTTTCCCTCCCGACCGTACACTTTGAAGGAATGCTGAAAGCGCCCGAGCCTGCCGTCGGCGCGCTTGTAGTCGCGCAGCGACGAGCCTCCGGCCTTGATCGCCTCTCCGAGCACGGCCTTGACCGCCTTAACCAGGGCTTCGATCGCTTTCGTGGGCTTGCCAGTCTTGGTCGCGAGCGTGCCGGCAAGGCGGAGCGGCGAGATGCCGGCCAGGAAGAGCGCCTCGCAGGCATAGATGTTCCCAAGCCCAGCTATCAGGCGTTGATCGACCAGCGCGGCCTTGATCGACGTCGCCTTGCCCTTGAGCCGGTTGCCAAGCCATTCGGATGTGAAGTCTGGACTTAAAGGCTCGACGCCGAGCCCCTTGAACAACGCATGCGCGGGCAGCGCTTTGCCGGGGATGAGATCCATGAGCCCGAAACGACGCGTGTCGCTGTAGCGCACGGCCGTGCCGTCGGCGAGATGGAACACGATGTGCTCGTGCTTCGGCTGAGGTCTCTGCTCATCTTCAAACTCGCCGAGCTCAAGCGTCTTTCCGTTTGCCTGATCGATGCTGAAGCGGCCGGTCATGCCGAGATGCATCACCAGCACCTCGCCGTCGTCGAGCCACGCCAGCAAATACTTGGCTCGCCGGTCGAGCGCATCGACCTTTCGGCCTTGCAGGCGCCGAGCGAAGTGCTTCGGCAGCGGAAAGCGCAAGTCCTGGCGCCGCTGCTCCACGCTGGCAAAGCTGTTGCCGACCAAGACCGGCGCAAGGCCTCGTCTCACCGTCTCGACCTCAGGTAATTCGGGCATGCAGGCTACCGCAATGCGAAAAGATTTCCGTTGCGGCGCAACAATAGCTTGAAACCCGGGCCTGCGCTATTGTCCAGCGCATGAACAGCACCAAAGAGTCCGAAGCGAATTTCGGCTTTTCGCCCGTGGCGGCGGACGCAAAGCAGGGGCTCGTCAACGAGGTCTTCGCCAGGGTCGCGCGCCGCTACGACCTGATGAACGATTTGATGTCGGGCGGCCTGCATCGCTTATGGAAAGACGACCTGATCTCCTGGCTTGCCCCGCCAAAGAGCGCGTCCCCCTTCGCCCTTCTCGACGTCGCAGGCGGCACCGGGGACATCGCCTCCCGCTTCCTCGGAGCGTCCGGGACCGGGGCGCGGGCGGTGATCTGCGACATCAGCCCGGAGATGCTGGCGGTCGGTCGCGAACGGGCGGCCGAGAAGGAGCGGCTCGCCTTCGTGCAGGGAAACGCCGAGTGCCTCCCGTTTCCCGAGAGGAGCTTCGACGCCTACACCATCGCCTTCGGCATGCGCAATCTGACCCATACCAATAAGGCGCTTACCGAAGCCTTCCGCGTGCTGAAGCCCGGAGGGCGTTTCCTGTGCCTTGAATTTTCCGCGGTTGAGACGCCCATCCTCGATGCGCTTTACGATGCCTATTCCATGAATGCGATTCCGGCGCTCGGCGCCCTTGTCGCGGGCGACGCCGCCTCTTACCGTTACCTGGTAGAGAGCATCCGCCGCTTCCCCGATCAGAAATCCTTCACGGGAATGATCGAAACTGCCGGCTTCGAGCAAGTGCGCTACCGCAACCTGACCGGCGGGATTGCAGCGATCCACTCAGCCTGGCGGCTCTGAAGCAATGAACGCAATTGCCAACATGGTGCGGCTGACACGGGCGGGGGCTGTCATCGCCTGGTCAGGCGCCCGCGTGCTCCCCGACGAGCTGCGTTTGCCGCCGCCGCTCGCGCTGTTCGGCCGCATGACCGCGCCGCTGCGTAAAGAGAAGGCAAATGGGACGGGCCACGACGTGGCCAACGAGGCGCGGCTGTCCACTGCGCTTACTTCGCTCGGGCCGTCCTACATCAAACTCGGCCAGTTCCTCGCCACCCGCGATGACATCATCGGCCGCGAGCTTGCGGCCGATCTCTCCACCCTGCAGGACCGCCTCCCGCCCTTCTCGCAAGACGAAGCGCGAAAGGCGGTTGAAGACGCGCTGGAAGCGCCTATCGCCACGCTGTTCGCCGAATTCGGACCTCCGGTCGCAGCCGCCTCGATCGCCCAGGTGCATAAGGCCTGCGTGCGCGAGCCAGGCGGCGCGCTGAAGCCAGTCGCCGTCAAGGTGTTGCGCCCAGGCATCGAGCAGCGTTTTAACAAGGACCTCGACTCTTATTTCTTTGCCGCGCGCATGATCGAGCGGTTTCATCCGCCGTCGCGCCGGCTCCGCCCGCAGGCCGTGGTGGAGACTCTAGCGAAATCCGTCGCTATCGAAATGGATCTGCGCATGGAGGCCGCAGCCATCTCCGAGATGGCCGAGAACTCCAAAAACGACGAAGGCTTTCGCGTGCCGGACGTCGATTGGAGCCGCAGCGCGCGGCGGGTGCTGACGCTCGAATGGATCGACGGTGTTCCGATCTCCGATCACGAAACTCTGCGCGCGCAAGGCCATGACTTGAAAGCGCTCGGCGCGCGGCTGATGCGGACCTTCCTGCGCCACGCCATGCGCGACGGCTTCTTCCACGCCGACATGCATCCTGGGAATCTGTTCATCGACGACAAGGGCCGCATTGTCGCCGTCGATTTCGGCATCATGGGGCGGCTGGGCTTGAAAGAGCGGCGCTTCCTCGCCGAGATCCTGCACGGCTTCATCACGCGCAATTACCGGCGCGTGGCCGAGGTGCATTTCGAGGCAGGCTATGTGCCGCGCCGCCATTCCGTCGAGCAGTTCGCGCAAGCCTTGCGCGCCATCGGCGAGCCGATCATGGACCGGCCGGCAAGCGAGATTTCCATGGCGCAGCTTTTGGGCCAACTCTTCCAATATACCGAAGTGTTCGACATGCAGACGCGGCCTGAGCTGCTGCTCCTGCAGAAGACCATGGTGGTGGTGGAGGGCGTCGGCCGGAGCCTCGACCCAGAGCTGAACATGTGGGTGGTGGCTGAGCCGGTGGTGAAGGATTGGATGCAGAGCCAGTTCGGCCCCGAGGCGCAATTCGAAGCCGCGGCCGAAGGCGCGGTGTCCGTCGGCAAGTTCGTGACCGACATCCCTAAGCTGCTTGGCCAGGCAGAGCGCACGGCAGACGCCTTCTCGGCCTTTGTCGAGGAGGGCTTGCGGCTCGACGACCATACTGTTGAGCGGCTCGCCGAGGCGCAAAGCCGGCGCAACCGGTCGAGCCGCATCGGCATCTGGGTCGGGGCCATTGCCCTTGCGGCTATCGCCATTGCCCTGTTGTTTTGATTGAGGCGCAGTAACTGAGTTTCGTCATGGCCGGGCTTGACCCGGCAATGCAGTAACCCCAGAGGTACTGGATGCCCGCCTTCGCGGGCATGACAGTGGATTAAGCGAGTGCTGAACGAGCGCATCCTGCTCATCGTCGGCGGTGGCATCGCCGCCTATAAGAGCCTCGACCTCGTCCGCCGGCTGAAGGAGTGCCGCACCTCTGTGCGCGCGATCCTCACGAAGGGCGGCGCCGAGTTCGTGACGCCGCTGTCGCTCTCGGTGCTGTCTGAAGAGAAGGCCTTAACCGACCTCTTCGACTTGAAGGACGAGGCGGAGATCGGGCATATCCGCCTCTCGCGCGAGGCAGACCTCGTCGTGGTCGCGCCGGCCACCGCTGACCTACTCGCCAAGATGGCGCACGGCCTTGCAGACGATCTCGCCACTGCCGTCCTGCTTGCCACCGATAAGCAAGTGTTGGCCGCGCCTGCCATGAATGTGCACATGTGGGAGCATCCCTCTACCCGGCGCAACATGGCAGCGGTTCGTGCCGACGGCATCGCCTTTGTCGGGCCAGAGGAGGGGGAGATGGCTTGCGGCGAATACGGACTTGGCCGCATGGCGGAGCCTGAAGCGATCCTTGCCGCGATTGAGCGGTTTTTTAACGAGAAGTCTGCAGCTACGCCGCTACGCCCGCGGGGCACGCCGCTGCATGGGCGTAAAGTGCTCATCACGTCAGGCCCGACGCAGGAGCCGATCGACCCTGTGCGCTACATCGCCAACCGCTCGTCCGGCAAGCAGGGACATGCTCTGGCCCGCGCGGCTGCAGCGCTTGGGGCGGAGGTAACGCTCGTGAGCGGCCCCGTAACGCTGCCTGATCCTGAGGGCGTGAAGGTGGTCAAGGTCGACACGGCGCATGAAATGCTGGCCACTACTCTCGCTGCACTCCCCGCCGATATCGCGATTTGCGCCGCGGCCGTCGCGGATTGGCGCGCCGCCGACGAAGCGCCGCAAAAATTGAAGAAGCAGCCCGACGGTAGCGGTCCTGCGCTGAAGCTTGCGGCAAATCCCGACATCCTCGCCACCGTCGCGCAGCCGGGCGCAAACCGCCCGCGGCTTGTCATCGGCTTCGCTGCAGAGACCGAGAATCTGATCGAGAACGCAAAGGGAAAGCGTGTACGGAAAGGCGCCGATTGGATCGTCGCAAACGACGTATGGCCCGGAACCGGGGCCATGGGCGGCGACCGTACGCAAGTTCATCTCATCACGGCGGCTGGCGTCGAGGATTGGCCTCCGATGAGCAAAGACGAGATGGCCGCGCGGCTGCTTGCCCGCGCAGCCGACGCGCTATCCACCCTTCGCTCGGCCGCTGAATGAGCGAGACGAGGGCGCGAAGCATTACGGTCCGCGTTCTGCGCCTGCCTCACGGGCTAGGTCTGCCGCTTCCCACTTGCCACTCGCAGCACGCTGCAGGTCTCGATCTGGTCGCTGCCGTAAGCGAGCCGGTGGAGCTTGCTTCGGGCGCTCGCGCTCTGGTGCCGACCGGCTTCGCACTTGAGCTGCCGGGCGGTTACGAGGCGCAAGTCCGTCCGCGTTCGGGACTTGCGCTCAAGCATGGCGTGACGCTGCTCAACAGCCCCGGCACGATCGACGCCGATTATCGCGGCGAGGTCATGGTGCTGCTCATCAACCACGGGAGCGATCCATTCACCATCCGCCGCGGAGACCGCATCGCGCAGCTCGTGGTCTCGCCGGTGAGCCACGTGGAGATCGTTGCCGTCGAGGCCCTTGACGTAACTGAGCGCGGTCCTGGCGGCTTCGGCTCCACCGGTTGCTGACCACTCCCAGGACGCTCGGCGATGGCATACATTCGGCACCATGCTAACGCCTGAGGAGATCCTGCGTTACAAGCGCCAGCTCGTGCTGAAGGAGATCGGCGGAGAGGGCCAGCAGAAGCTGAAAGCCGCGCGCGTGCTTGTGGTGGGCGTTGGCGGCATCGGCTCTCCGCTGATCCTTTATCTCACCGCGGCCGGTATAGGCACAATCGGCCTCATCGATGACGACCGCGTCAGCCTGGACAATCTCCAGCGGCAAATCGTCCACGACACGAAGAGCGTGGGCAAGGCCAAGACGAGGAGCGCAGCAGCGACCATCGAGCGGGTGAACCCCCATGTTGAGACGCGCCTCTACACCACGAGGCTCGTGGCCGAGAACGCCATCGATATCGTGCGCGGTTTCGACATCGTCGTTGACGGCTCGGACAATTTCGCCACGCGCTATCTCGTCAACGACGCCTGCTATTTCGCGAAGGTGCCGCTGATCTTTGCTGCGGTCGGGCCGTTCGATGGGCACCTGACGACCTTCCGTGCCTTTGAGAAGGATAGCGAGGGCAGTCCGCGTCCCTCTTACCGCTGCCTTTTTCCCGAGCCTCCGCCGGAAGGCACCGTGCCGCCTTGCTCAGAGACCGGCATTCTGGGCGCGGTCGCTGGCGTGATCGGCACGCTTGCCGCGGTCGAGGTGGTGAAGGAGCTACTCGATCTCGGCGAGAGCCTGCTCGGGAAGCTGCTCCTCTACGACGCCCTGCAGACGCGCTTCACAACAGTCGCGTATAGCTGGGATCCGCAAAATCCGCTGAACGGCAAAAGCCCGCGCTTCCATGACCTTTCGCATCACCGCAAAGTGCTGGCTGAGGCGGGCGGATAACACGGCCCGGCACAAGTCCAAACATGATGCGTTGAAGCAACATGGCTTCCGAGACCATCACCACGCGTTGCGCGATCGCTGGCGGCGGGCCTGCGGGCATGATGCTCGGCTTTCTGCTCGCCCGAGCCGGCGTCGACGTCGTGGTGCTCGAGAAGCACGGCGACTTCTTGCGCGACTTCCGCGGCGACACGATTCATCCCTCCACGCT
>DATFVP010000248.1:0-7748 GCA_035260285.1 Methyloceanibacter sp. | reverse complement strand
CTGTTCAACCGCACTTCGCGCCGTCTGGCCCTGACCGACGCAGGCCAGCGCCTGCAGAACCGCGCCGCGCGCATCTTGGCGGAAGGTGAGGCCGCGGAAAGCGAGGCGCATGACCAGTCCGCCACCCCGCGCGGGCTCGTGCGCCTTGCCGTGCCCATGTCCTTCGGCCTCAAAGAGGTGGCGCCGATCCTGCCTGAGTTTCTTGCCGCGTACCCCGACGTCTCGGTCGATCTGCATCTGAGCGATGAGGTGGTGGACCTGATCGGGGCCGGCTTCGACGCCGCCTTGCGCATCGCCGCGCTGCCGGATTCATCGTTGCGGGCGAGGCGGCTGCGTAGCGTGAGCCGCTATCTCGTGGCGACATCCTCCTATCTCAAGCGACATGGACGCCCGACCCACCCAAGCGACCTCATGCACCACGCCTGCCTCTGTTACGCCTATCTGCCGACGCCTGATGTCTGGCGTTTCGTCAACAAGGCTGGGGAAGAGGTGCAGTTGCGGTCGAATGGGCCGCTCAGGGCCAACAATGCCGATGCTCTCGCGCCCGCGCTGCTTGCCGGGCTGGGGCTCGCCGTGCAGCCTGATTTCGTGGTGGGCGATGCGATAGCGGAAGGGCGTCTTGAGGTGGTGATGCCTGAGTGGAGCCCACCGCCGATCGCGCTTCATCTGGTCATGCCACCCGGGGGCCCAAGGCCTGCGCGGGTCGAAGCACTAGCCGCTTTCCTCAGCGAAAGCCTGTCCGTATGAGCCGCAGTCACTGGCCGCGCAATTCACTTAAACGCAATGCGGCATTTGATTTCGGCCGGATCGCTCGGCGCCCCCTATCTTCGCTCTGTGATTGTCCGCGACGCGGCGGTGACGACCTGGATCGACGACGTAGACTCGCCGATCAGTGCTGTGTCGAAAGAATCCGCTCCATGCTGGAGACCGTGCGGCGCCGACGGCCGGATCGCCGCCGTCGAGACGCGCGGCGATGCGGTTCACCTCGGCGATGGTGGCTTGAGGCGCCGCGTCATGCAGAGCAGGCCGAGCACCGATAACCGCAAGGCAACCATCGGTCGGCCTCCGCCAAGCTCGATTTGATGGTCCAAATCAAAGCCTAAATGGCGGCTTTTCGGGAAATGCCAATCGATGATCGACACCATAGCACCTCGCTATTGGACCTCGCGGCCGTTCGGGCGCCTAATTCGAACCCTGACATGGTGAAAGAGGTTACGAGAACGCATGGTCTTGGGCTTGTTCGCCTGACCAAGGGCAACATTGGCGCGGGAGCACAGTTTGCCGATGACGACTCCCGTGTTTCATACTCTCGAAGAGGCGTTCTTCTATTGCCGCGACATGGACGCCTCCTTGAGCGACCGTCTCGAGACCTTCTCGGCGGCGGCGCGGGTGTTGCGTCCGGCAATGCAGGAGGCCGTGGACCGGCTGGTCGTGCGGCTCATGGCGAGCGACCTCGGCAATGCCATCCCGCAGATCGGCGATCCGATGCCGCCGTTCATTCTGCCGGACGAGAAGGGCGATCTCGTCAGCCTCGCGAGCTTGTTGCGGGTGGGGCCGGTCGCCGTCACCTTTCATCGCGGTCATTGGTGCCCCTATTGCCGCATCAACACCAAGGCGCTCGCCGAGGCGCAAACCCGGATCGCTACGCAGGGCGCGCGGATCGTGGCCATCATGCCAGACCGGCAACACTTCGCGAGCGCGCTCAGGCGCGAGTCGAACATGCGCTACCCGGTGCTGACCGACATGGACAACGGCTATGCGCTCTCGCTCAACCTCGCGATCTGGGTTGGAGCCGAATTGCAGGAGCTGATGTCGGCGTCGGGCCGCGATCTTCCGCGCTACCAAGGCAACGACGCCTGGGTTCTGCCCATGCCTGCGAGTTTCGTCGTCGATGCGGACGGCTACATACGCGGGCGGTTTATCGATCCGGACTCCGGAAGCGGATGACGATCGAGGACCTGCTCCAGGCAATCCGAAGCGCCCGCGTCTTAAGACCAATCCCGCCCTGGTAGAACCATTGCATAGGCCGGATCGCGCCTACCCATTTTCGACCCCAAGTGCTATTGAGAACCCAGGGGTAAAACGTAACAATTCAAGGTCCTTATGGATTGGAGGCCGCGGGGCGGCCTCCGGTACGATGGAAGCTTGCAAATGACGGCGAAAGGGCTCTCAGAGGCGCTGCACGAGGCCTATGTCCAGGCCCGCGACATGGATGCGTCGCTCGGTGAGCGGCTGCAGGCCTTCGCCGACGCGGTGCGGCGACTTGGCCCGCATTTTCAAGAGGCGGTGGACAGGCTGGTCGCCAGGCTGAAAAAGCAGGGCGTGGGCGAGACTGCGCCCAAGCCTGGCGAGCCCATGCCGCTCTTCGTTCTGCCAGACGAAGCCGGGCGACTCGTGAGCCTCGACACGCTGCTCGAAAAGGGGCCGGTCGCCATCACCTTCCATCGCGGCTATTGGTGCCCCTATTGCCGCATCAACACCCGCGCGCTTGCCCAAGCGCAAGACGAGATCGCGGCTGAGGGCGGGCAAATCGCCGCCATCATGCCGGACCAGCAGCATTTCACCGCCGAGCTCAAGGCTGAGCATGACGCGCCCTTCCCGATTCTCACCGACATCGACAACGGCTATGCCATGTCCTTGAACCTCGCCTTCTGGGTTGGAGCCGAGATGCAGGAGCTGATGACGTGCTCCGGCTGGGACGTCTCCCGCTCGCAAGGGAGCGACACTTGGCTATTGCCGATCCCCGCCACTTTCGTCGTCGGCACCGATGGCGAAGTGAAGGCGCGCTTCCTCGATCCGGATTACCGCAGGCGCGTCGCGGTCGAGGATCTGATCGCAGCCCTCAAAAGCGCTCAGTAGCGGATAGCGCCGTTCCGATCGGTCGAGCGGCTCAGCGGAAATAGATCTGAATCGAGAAGGTGGATTTAGCGCCGGGAGGCGGCGGTGGGAATGGCGCAGCGCTCCGCACCGTGGCTATCGCCGCCTGATCGAGCGCAGGCTTGCCGCTCGAGCGGACGATCTGCACGCCCTGCAGTCCTCCGGCCGGTCCAATGCTGAAGGCGACGGTGGCACTACCGCCGGCCCGCACTGCCGGATGATGCCGCCCGATCGCGGCGCGGACATTGGCAGCGTAGCGGCCGGAACTGACTTTGCCGGCGGCAAGCGGCTTGGCAGCAGCGCGGCCGAAGCCAAGGTTCATGGGCTTGGCAATTGGCGCGCGTTGCGCCTCTACCGCAGCGGTCTGCTTCGGCTTTTCGGCCGGGGCAGCTTTCGGCTCTGGCTTCACTTCCGGCTTGTTTTCGGCGACCGATGCCGGCGCTGGCTTCGGCGAGTCAGGCTTGACGGCGGCCTGCTTGATCGCGGGCGCCGAAGGAGCAGGCGCCGGCACGGGCGCCTCGTCCACGGTCTCGCTCTTTACGACCTGTGCGGGCTCTGGCTCTGAGGCCTGCTCGGATTGCGCGGGAACAGGCTCGACCTTGGTCTCTGCCGCAACCGCCTTGATCTCGGGCGGCGAAGGAGCCGGCGCGGGCTCAGGCGCTTCTTCGTGTGCCGTGGCAAGTTGCGGTGGAGGGGGCTCCGGCGCTGGCTTCGACTCCGCGGGCGGCGTCTCGACCTTCAACGCCTCCGCCGCGAGTGCATGAGGCTCGCTCGCCGTCTCGTTGCCGGCGCCTTCAACCTTAACCGCCGGGCCGGTGTCGGGACCGGCTTTGGGCTGAGCCGCCGCGGGAGCAGGCACGGCTGCAGACTGGGGCTCATCCTTCGGCGATGCATCAGCCGGAGTCTCGGCACCGACGCTCGCCGGTTCGGGTGGCGAAGGGGGACTTGCAGGATCGATGGCGTGGCTCGCGGGCGGATCAGGCACGACGCCGGTCGTGGTTGGATCGGCCGATACCGCGGGTGAGGCAAAGGGTGCAGGCGGTGGTGCGGGGGGAACGCCGGCAGGCCGGCCGCTATCGACGCTGATGGCGTGCGGGCTGCTTGACGGGCCAGGCACGGTTATCAGCACAGATTGCAGCGCCGCTGCGCCGAGCAGAATGCCGCCGGCGGCTAGCACGAGAAGAGGCAGTTTCGGTCGGTCTCTGTGGGGCACGGCAGCCGGGTTGGTGTTGCAGGATTCCAACTAAACCCGTTACGCCGATCCCGACTTATCTGAGTCGCGGACTCGCGCCAACGCTAGTTTTGCATTTCGGACCCGGAACTTGCCCGCGCTGGTGCTCTTGCCGACTCTGCTCGGCGCTTCTACCGATTCGGTAACGCCCGCAAGTTCACTGTTGCAGAATCGTCACCAATTCCGCAGGGGAATGTGATGGACTCGGTCCCTTGGTTTTTTCGCCAGTTTGGCGAGCGTGATAGTAAGCGTTTGAGGGGGCAGTCATGCGTATCATCGTCGTTGCGGCGGTCCTTGCCGCATCATGTGTCTTAGGCGGGTGCTTTCACTTTCATACGAGCCAGGTCGTTACGGCTCCGCAACCGCTCCCACCGTTGAAATAGAATCGCGCTACGAGATCACGGCATCGACCCAGCCAGAGAGCGCATCCAACATCTCCGCTCTGACCTCGCCATCGCTCCGTCCAGTGCGTGCGGGCACGTGGAAGGAATGATCGCCGTCGGTGATCTGCACAAGCGTCGCGCGCTTGCCGAGCTTGGCCACGAGCTTGCGCATGAGGCCGATCTCGGCGAGCGCGTCGCGAGTTCCCTGCAAGAACAGCATGGGGATCTTCACCTCGAAGAGATGCGTGGCGCGCTCCTCTGACGGGCGCCCCGCGGCGTGCAGGGGAAAGCCGAGGAACGCGAGCCCGTGCACGCCGGGGAGCGATGACTCGGCCTGCGCCTGAGAGGTCATGCGGCCACCGAAAGATTTGCCGCCGGCGATAAGCGGAAGCTTGGGAACGAGGCGTGAGGCTTCCGTCACTGCCGCGCGCACTGTCGCTTGCGCAAGCTTCGGCGCGTCAGGCCGCTTTCCGCGTTGCTCCATGTAAGGGAACTGGTAACGGAGCGTGGCGACGCCGCGTTGTGCGAGCCCATCTGCGATTGCCGCCATGAAGGGATGCGTCATGCCCGCTCCGGCGCCATGGGCGAGCACATAACAGGCGTGGGCGCCGTGTGGGGCTTGCAGCAGACCTGAGACTCGGTGCGTCTCATCGACCGTTATCTTGACCGGGCGCGGTGTCATGGTGGCCTACGCCGCGGCGGCAGAGCGAGACCAGTCGCAGGCGCGCAGCATTTTCATCAGTGTGGAGGCTACCGCGGTGCGCTGTCGTCCGGCGACGCCGTAGAGATAGACGGTGCGGCTAAGATCGAGCTTCTCCACCATGAGGCGAAGCAAAGTGTCGGGAGCCTTGGTGCTACGCGGCAGGAGGGCCACGCCAACACCTGCCTCGAGCAGAGCGATGAGGTCGGATTCGGCGCCCGCTTCGTGGCGGCGTTCGACGTCGATGTCCTGCTCCCGCAAATATTCGATCAGCAGGGGCGTCGACTCGCAATAGGTGCGGAACACGAAGCGCTCCTGCCTCAGATCGTCAAGGGCAAGGGAAGCGGCACTGGCCAAAGGGTGCATGGAGTGAACTACGACCTGAAAGTCCTCGGTGAATAGCGGCCAGCTATCCAACCGGTCCCACTCCTCGCCGAGGCCGGCGCCGAGGCCAAGCTCGGCGTCGCCGCGCTTGAGAAAGCTCAGCACCTCCTCGCTGTTGCCTCGATAGAGCTTGAGCTCGAGGCCTTTGAACAGTTTCCCGAGCTCGACCACATGCGGCATCACGAGAGACGGGTCGATGGTGTGCGACAGCGCAAGCCTGAGCGAGCCAACCTCTCCGCTCTTGATGGCTGCGGCGAGCGATCGTGCGCTGACGGCGCTGTCGTAGCATTGCTTGAGCAGCGGCAACATGCGCTGGCCGAGATCGGTCAGTTGCGATTGCGGACGCTCGCGGCGGAACAGGTCGCCGCCGAGCTCACCTTCAAGCTGGCGGATGGCGCGGGTGAGCGAGGGCTGGGCCACATGGCATTCCTCCGCGGCGCGCGTGAAATTGAGTGTGCGCGCCACGGCGAGGAAGTAGCGGACCTGATGCATTTCCATAAGGAAAGCGCCTCGCTCGGCTAGCTCACGTGCGACTGGCGCAGACTATTGGCAAGACGATACACGCCGGCATAACGATCATTCACATCTGCTCGCGCAGACGCGGGCACGCTTGTGCACGCGAACGGGCTTCGCGTCATGCTGGAAGGGATCCCTGGCCTCGGAAATGGTCTGGTCGCGCTTGGTTAAGGTGGTTTCTTTTACGCTTGATCGAACTTTACCGTCGAGATGCTTTGGCGACCATGCCTAATTTTTGGGCAGCTGATCGCAGGAGCCAGAATCCGGAAGCGAGAATCCAATAGCGGGCCCCTATGGATGTCTTAGCCAAATGGCATTTTCCAGATGCGTACCCTTACGAGCATGATCCAGGCGCTTCCACTGGCACGTCGGTCGCCGTTGATGGCGGTTGGACCGCGCATTAGAGGGCCACGTTGCGCCACAAGAAACAGACCGGAGGAACAAACATGGCCACCCCCCGTAAAGGTCTTACCCCGCTCGAAGCCGCCAACGAGATCCGCAACGCCAATAACGGGCAGGTGGTGCTCGTGCTGCAAGGCGGCGGCGCGCTCGGCGCCTATCAGGGCGGCGTCTACCAGGCGCTGCATGACGCAGGCATCGAGCCGGACTGGCTGATCGGCACCTCGATCGGCGCCATCAATGCGAGCATCATCGCCGGCAACAAGGTCGAGAATCGGCTCGAGCGGCTTCAGGAATTTTGGCGGCGCGTTCGGCGCAACGGTGTCTGGGGCGCTTTCCCGGCGTGGAGAGGCGTTGCCGACGCCTTCTCCTCATGGACGACCCTCGCCACCGGCATCCCCGGCTTCTTCGAAACGAACTTGCGTGCCTTTCTCGGCGCCCATGTGCCGCTCGGCGCCGACCACGCCGGCTACTACTCGACCGAGCCGTTGCGCCAGACGCTGGAAGAGCTCGTCGACTTTTCTCTCATCAATTCCGGACATCCGCGCCTCACCGTCGGTGCCGCGCATGTGCGCACCAGCATGATGCACTATTTCGATTCAAAGGCGATGGAGATCACGCCAGCCCACATCATGGCGTCAGGCGCGCTGCCGCCGGCATTCCCCGCCGTGCGCATCGACGGCGAGCTTTACTGGGACGGCGGTATCCTCTCCAATACGCCGACCGAGCGCATCTTCGACGATCACCCGAGACGCAACTCGCTGATCTTCGCCGTGCATCTGTGGAACCCCACCGGAAACGAGCCAGAGACCATCTGGGAGATCCTGAACCGCCAAAAGGACATTCAATACTCCAGCCGCATCGCGAGCCACATCGTGCGCCAGCGCGAAGCGCACAAGCTCCGCCACGTGATTACCAACCTGCTCGAATACGTGCCGGAGGAGGAGAAGCAGGACCCGCTGTTGAAAGAGCTTGCCCAATATAAATGCGACACGCGCATGCATGTGGTGCGGCTACTCGCGCCGCGCCGCGACAATGAGAGTCACACCAAGGATATCGACTTCTCACCGGAGGGCATTCGTTTCCGCTGGGAGGCAGGCTACGCCGAAACCGCCCGCGCGCTCGAGCGGCAGGCTTGGATCGGCGAGTTCGGCCTGCTCGAGGGCGTGATCCTGCACGAGCCTGAGCCTGGCGCCGAGCCTGCGGCGGAGATTCAGCCTGGGGAGCCGGGAGGCGATCCAAATCCGATGCCGCGGAA
>DATFVP010000247.1:0-15982 GCA_035260285.1 Methyloceanibacter sp. | reverse complement strand
TTGCGCGGAAGCCCAAGAGGCTCGGCGCGGATCAACCCCCGCACCGAATTGCCGAGATAGATGCGGTCGGCGAGGGTGAGATCGGCAAGCGTCAGGATCGCCTCGCTCGCGGCGGCGCGCGGCAAATCGATCAGCTCCTCGCGCAACGTGCCGGGGAGCAGCCCACAGGTCAGTGCCGGAGTGAACAGGCGCCCGTCGAGCTCGATAAAGAGATTGGTGCGGGTGCCCTCGGTCAACTCGCCCTTTTTGTTGAGGAATACCACCTCATCGCACCCGGTCAGAGCCTTCTGCCGCTCCATCTCACGGTCGAAGAATTGTCGCCGCGTGGTCTTGTGGAAGAAGAGCGCATCCTTCTCGTCAATGCGTTGATCGGAAATGGCGAACCACCACACGGTGTCCTTGGAGGGAAGCTCGATCCTGGTCGAGGTGACGGTGATGGTGCCGTCTTCGGCGAGCAAGAGCCGCACCATATGCACGTCGCCATCGAGCTCCTCGACTTCGGCAGATAGCGCGGCGAGCACCTTGCCGCGCTCGAAGGGATAGCCGAAATGCGTGGCGGAGGATTGGAGCCGGACGAGATGCCGCTCGAGCAGATGGAAGCCGACCCCCCGCTCCCAGCGGATAGTCTCGATCAGCTCGAAAGGCGCATCAGCCTTGGTGAGGAACTGCGCCTTCAATAGGCACTCTTCGAATTCGGCATCGACCTTTGAATCGGATACGACGCCGGAGCCGATGCCCATTTCACCGGCACCGCCGGCATCGATGAACAGGGTGCGGATGGCGACGTTGAACTGGCTATCGGCGTTCGGCGCGATGTGGCCTATGGCGCCGGTGTATACGCCGCGCGGATAGGCTTCGAGCTCGCGTATGATCTCCATGGCGCGGACTTTTGGCGCCCCGGTCACCGAGCCGCAGGGGAACAGCGCCTTGAGCATGTCCTTGAGCCCCATATCGGCGCGAAGCTCGGCGGTGATGCCAGAGGTCATCTGATGCACGGTGCGGTAGGTTTCCACGGTGAAAAGGTCTGTGACCTCGACGGAGCCGATTTTGGCGATGCGGCCGAGGTCGTTGCGCAGCAGATCAACGATCATCAAATTCTCGGCCCGCTGCTTCTCGTCGACGGTAAGCCAGGTCTTGAGGCGAGCATCCTCGCGCGGCGTGCGACCGCGCGGTGCCGTGCCCTTCATCGGGCGGCTCGTCACGTGCTTGCCTTCGCGGCGGAAGAACATCTCTGGCGAGAGCGAGAGGACATGAAAATCGCCGGCGTCGATCAGCGCGCCATATTCAACGCGCTGCCTGCGGCGGAGCGCAGCGTAGAGAGCGACGGCGTCGCCTGAGAAGGCGAAGCGGTATTTCAGCGTTAGGTTGATCTGATAGACGTCGCCGGCGGCGATGTAGTCCTGAACCTTAGCAAAGGCGCTGGTGTATTGCTCGCGCGTCCAGGAAAGTTGCAGGTCGGAGACGGTGGAGCGCTCGAGCGCCCCATTAGCATCAAGCCAGCGACGTGTCTCGGCGTCGTTGAAGCGCCGCGGCTCCCGGAAAAGACCGATCCAGAACAGCGGCTGCTGCCGGTCCACTGGCAGCAGCGCGGCGAGCTTCGGCTCGAGGCAATAGCCAAGCTCGTAAGCAAAGAGGCCAGCGGCGTGGAGGCCACGCGCCAGCCCCCCGCTGATGGCGTCGAGCCCGGCTTCAACCTCGCTTGGGTGGTAGACGGCGACGACCCGTTCGGGCCTCTCGAACAGCAAAGTCCCGCCAGCCGCGCCAGGGGCGGTCGCGGTCAGGCTGTCGTCGAGGAGAATGAAAGGGGTGGCGGTCATTCAATCGGCCGGTCGCATCCGCTTAAGCTCGCAAGCATAGCCCATATGGGAGCGCCGCACGTCAACATCGAGGGATTTGGCCTTTAGGCCAGGATCAGCATCTCGCCCTTGCCGAGGACGGCCATGTCGCCCATCAGCCTGCGCGCGCGATAGCCAAGCTTGAAGCGGCCGTCGGTCGCCTTGAGCTGCCGGTCGAGCAGGCGGAGCCAATTGAAATCGAGGACCCCGCAATCGCCGAAGGTCGGCAGCAAATCCTTCGGCTCCTTGTCGAGGACCAGCGTGCCGCGGCGCAGGCCGTAGCCGGCAAAGCGGCCGACGCGGCCTTTGAGCAGAATGGTTCCGGCGATCATGCGGCCTCCGGCATAGTCGCCGGCGCCGCCGCGGCCAATGATCAGCCCCCGGCGCATGCGCTCGCCGAGGAGCGAACCGGACTTGCCGCCGATCGAGAGTCTGCCGCCGCGCATGCCGTGGGCCTCGCCAACCGCCACGCCGCCTGCCTTCTCGCCGGCGTCGCGGGCGATGTCGATCGAGCCGCCGCGCATGCTGGATCCGGGCAAAGCACCCGCCGAGCCGCTCACCGCGATTTTGCCCGCGCGCATTTTGGAGCCGAGATAGGCTCCGGCGTCGCCATCGACGACGATCTCGCCCTCGGTGAGCCCCTCCCCGATCTTGTCGCACCGTGCATCGGTGTTGAGGAAGCGGAGCTTGGCGACGTCGGTGCCCTTCAGCTTGAACAGATCGCCAACGGTTACAGTCTCGCGCGCTGTGCCGATGGCAATCGTCTGGATGTCCTTGGGCTTCATGCCAGCGAGCTTCGCTGGCGTCAGCGGTGACAGGTCGAGCCTCTGGTTCGGCTCATTGCGAAGCTCGAGCGTCAAGGCACTCACGCAACGATCTCCTTGAGGTGGAAATGATGGGGCCCGAGATTGCCGCCATAATTGCCGGCGGTGATGTGAGTTATGCCTTCGCGTGCGCCGCCTTTGGCAACGGCATGGATACCGGCGCGCATCGCCGCGGCAACCGCGGACGCGCTCAAGCCGTCGATCACAATCTCCATTACCGCCTCGACATTCCAGGGCAACGCCGTGTTCACCGCAGCCTTGAGCGTCGGGCAATAGGCGTCGTTGGTCGAAGCGATCTGGCCCTTGTATTTGGAGCCGACCTTGGAGCCCGAGCGCACGATGCCGCCGGGGAACGGGGCGATCGCGTCGGGGACGCCGTCGATCGCCTTCACCGCGCGCTCGCAAGCCGTAAGCACGGCGCGGTGGGAGCGGCCGAGAACCAGCAGATTGCCGCCGCCGACGGCCTTCTTGGTGAGGCCAGTCGTCTGCTCGCAGACGAATTCGCCGTCCATCACCGGGATGCGCCAGAAGCGCCGGCCTCCAATGACCTTCGACACCTGCCAGCCGTCGCCGAAGAAACGGAGCGAAGAGCCGAGCTTGAGCTTTTTCTCGCCTTCGAGCCCGGCGAAGCAGGCCGAGCCCGGGCTTGTCAGCACGCATTGGCCGACGCGGTTCCGGAGCTGAGTCTGGAGCTTATTGACGTCCATGGTGAAGAGCAGCACGGCAACGCCGGGACGACCGTCGAGCGTCTCTTCGGCGGGAACCAGCCGCTCGATGCCGGCTTCCGCACCGCACGCGATCACCGAGGTGGCGAAACCTGTCATGGTCCGGGCGGCGATGAGCGCCCATTTCTGGGTCGGCGCGGTGATGATGATGCGCGTGCCGACCATGGGGAAGGCCTCGGCAAAGGTCTCGATGATTTCGATGCCTTTGATTTTCAGGTTCGCCATGGCACCCGCGCATGGCCGAGCAGTTTGGCCGCGCGCCGGGGCGCGCTTGGCTCGTCGACCCTCTCCCCCTTTAAGTACACCGCCATGGGCCCGCACCATTAAACAGGTGCCGTGAGGCGCGCAAGCGCGCGAATGTGACGCTCCTCTTCTATGGGGTGACCTTCAAGCGGTCCTCGGGAGCCGCGGGCAGCCTTACTTCTTCGGCTTGTCGTGCTTGATATAGGCGAAGCGCATATCGTCGGCGGGCGTGCCTTCGAGCGGGCCGCCTTCAAGCGCAGGCTGCCAGTGGACGACCTCCTCGATTTTCTTGGCGAGCGCAAAGTCCTTGTCGGTGATGCCCTTGGCGGCGTGGTTCATCAACCTGACCTCGACCCAGGCATAAGAGGCGGTGATGTCGGGATGGTGCCAGGCAACCTCGGCAAGGTGGCCGACGGCGTTAATCACCATCAGCGTGCCCTTCCAGCTATTAGTCTTGTATTTGCGCCTGATCCAGCCGCCTTCGAGATACCAATGAGGCAGCTCCTTCTTGAGCCGCTCCTTGACGTCGGCGTCCGTGTAGATTCGCTCGGAAGTTGCCATCGACGCGATCTTTTGAAAGAGTGCGGCACTGTCCTGCACCGCCAAGCATATCCCAGAGGCTTCGAGCCAACAATGGAGGAGGCCTTGCGTCCCGCGTGCACCGGCGCCGAAAAGGTTGCGGCGCCGTGCGATCTTGTTTCCGTCAACACAAGTGCGCGCCTGCATTTCGGCTTTCTCGATCCGAGCGGGCGGGGGGAGAGGCCGTTCGGCAGCTTCGGCCTCGCCATCGACCGGCCTCAGATGCGGCTGAGCTTGCGGCGCGGCAGCGAATTTAATGTCAGCGGCGTTCCTTGCGAGCGGGCCGAGCCCTATCTCCGCTCGATCGCGGTAAGCTTCGGTCTAACCGGCTCGTATCATTTACATCTCGACAAAGTGATCCCCGCGCATGCGGGCCTAGGATCCGGCACGCAGCTTGCGCTTGCCATCGGCTCGGCGGTGGCGACGCTGGAAGGCTTGCCGCTCGATTTGGACGAGATCGCCGCGAGGCTCGACCGGGGCAAGCGGTCAGGCATAGGCATCGGCACCTTTGGGCAAGGCGGCGCGGTGCTCGACGGCGGCCCTGGCCCCGGCACGCTGCCACCGGTGCTCGCCCGCGTCCCCTTTCCGCGCGCCTGGCGCGTGCTCTTGATCTTCGATCCGGCGGAGACCGGCGTGCATGGCGCGGAGGAGGCCGCGGCCTTTGCAACGCTGCCCGACTTCCCGGAAAGCGAGACCGCGGACCTGACCAGGCGCGTTCTGCTTGGCGCGTTGCCGGCGCTCGCAGAGGAGGACTTCAAAGGGTTCTGCGATCAGGTCGGCTATCTGCAGAAAAGGATGGGCGCCTATTTCGCGCCGATGCAGGGCGGCGCCTATGTCAGCGCCGCTGTCGCCGCGGCGCTCAAGGGCCTCGCGGCTGATGGCGTTATCGGGCTTGGGCAAAGCTCTTGGGGTCCGACGGGCTTTGCCTTCGCGTCGTCAGAGGCAGAGGGCGAAAGACTGCTCACCATTGCCCGCGAGAGAGCCGGCAGTGCCGAACTTCGTTTTGAACTCGCGCAAGGGCGCAACGAGCCAGCCGCTATCGAGACGCGCTGATGCCGGATTCTTAGGCTTTACCCCTATCGTGACGCTTTGCAGCCACGTCCCTTGTGGTAAAGCGAACCAGCCCAAACCAATGGAGAGCTGACGAAATGGCGCATCCACGCATCCTGCACATGATCACGCCGCTCAAGCATATGAGCCCGTTCGACGTGAACATGGCGCTCGACGCAGGCTATGACGCCGCCATTCCCTACACGTCGGTGACGGTCGAGGACGTGACCGGCCTCGTGCAGGACGCGATCTTCTCCCGCGGGCCCGAGGGGGTGAAGCGAACGGCCATGTTCATCGGCGGCAAGCGCGCCATCGAGGCCCTCGACATGATGAAGCGGGCCAAAGCGGCGATGGTTCCGCCGTTCGAGATTTCCGTGTTCGCCGACCCTGCAGGTTCCTTCACCACCGCCGCGGCCATGGTCGCCTGCGCCGAGAAGGCGCTGAAGGAAAAGTTCAAGACCGAGTTCAAAGGCAAGCGCGTGGTGGTGTTCGGCGGTACCGGCGTCGTTGCTTTCGCCTCCGCGGTCATTTCCGCAGTCGAGGGCGCCGAAGCGGTTCTGGTCGGCTATGACGGACCTGAGCGTGTGCGCAAGCTCGCCGAGGAAGCCAATGCCCGCTTCGAGGTCAAACTTGGCTATGCCGACGGCTCGACCGAGGAGCAGAAGACCGAGCTCATGTGCGGCGCCGAGGTGATCTTTTCGGCCGGTCCCGCGGGGAAAAGGCTGCTCACCACCGATCAGCTGGCGAAGGCGAGCCACCTTCTGGTTGCCACCGACGTGAATGCCGTGCCGCCTGCCGGCGTCGAGGGCGTCGACGTGAACGACAACGGCGTGCCGATCCCAGGCACCAAGGCCGTCGGTATCGGGGCGCTCGCGGTCGGCAACATCAAATACAAGACGGAGGCCGGACTGTTCGATCAGATGATCCAGTCGGACAAGCCGCTTTATCTCGATTTCCGCGACGCTTACGCCCTTGCCCAAAAGCTTGCCGGCTGACGGAGCATCCCTGCTGATGGCCGCGGTGTCGGGCCGGGCGCTCGCCGCCTCCGCAAGACGCGCAGGGTTCGTTCCGCTGATCGCCGATTTCTTCGCCGATGCCGATACGAGGCAGATTGCGCCTTCATGCTACAGGCTCGACGATCTGAAGGCCGGCTTTCGGTGGAAGTCTCTCGCGCCGGCGCTTGAAGCGCTCGCCGAGGCCTCGCCGTCGCCGCTGCTCGGCGTGGTCTATGGCTCAGGCTTCGAAGATCGCCCTGCACTGCTTGCGGAGATCGCGGGACGCTGGCCGCTGCTCGGCAATGGGCCAAGCGTGGTCATGCGGGTCAAGACGCCGGAGATATTCTTCGCGGAACTCGCCCGGCTTGGTATTCCGCATCCGAGGACCGTCATGGATCCCGACGCGGCAGGGAGTGGCTGGCTCGCAAAGCGTCAGGGCGGCGCCGGCGGAAGTCACATTGTGACAAGTCACGTCGTGAGGAGTCACGTCGGCGTAGCCAGCACGGCGAGGCGGAGGGCAGCAAAAGGCCGCACTTACTTTCAGGAGAAAGTAGAAGGGCGCCCAGTGTCGGCCCTCTTCGCCGGAACCGGGACCAGCGCTTGCGTGCTTGGCTTCAGCGAGCAGTGGGCGGCTCCGACCTCATGCGCGAAATGGCGCTATGGCGGCGCGGCGCGCCCGGCCGAGCTTTCCAGGGGTCTCGAGACGCGTTTGACCGATAGCGTAGAGCGTGTGGCCGAACGCTTTTCCCTCAAAGGGCTCGGCAGCGCCGATTTCCTGCTGAATGGCGAGGACTTTTATCTCCTTGAGATCAATCCGCGGCCCGGCGCCACGCTCGACATTTTCGACAGCGAGGCCGATCCCCTACTTCGCATCCACCTCGAGGCTATGCTAGACAACCGGCTTCCGACTGCCCTCCGCAACCTCCCGGCGGCCACCGCCGCGGCCATCGTTTACGCAACGGAACCGATCACTGTGTCACAAACCATGATCTGGCCCGATTGGACAGCCGATCGGCCCCGGATAGGGGAACGCATCGACAAAGACCGTCCAATATGCACTGTGTGGGCGCGATCTACGACTAAAGTCGAAGCAAGGCGTCTGATTGACGAGCGAATTGCAAGCGTTTTGGCCGCCTGCACTGGCCGAGAAGGGGGGACGTAGTGGACGTTATGAACGAGGAAACCCTGGAGGCACGGAGCGAAACCAAGTGGCCGAGCGTCAATCGGGAGGTGGCACCTCTCGTCGACGCCTTGATCCGCGACGCTCAGGCTTTGCGAGTCAACGTGTCACAGGGGCAGCTCGGGGAGACCCTCATCGATTGCGGCGTGCGCGCCGTCGGCGGCCTGGAAGCAGGCCGCCGCATCGGCGCGATCTGCCTCGGCGGACTCGGGCGCGTGTCGCTCGAAACCACCGATCCCTCGTCCTCCTGGCCGTTCATGGTGACGGTGCATACGAGCCAGCCGGTGCTCGCCTGCCTCGGATCGCAATATGCCGGCTGGAGCCTCTCGACGGAGGATAAGGGCAAGAAATACCATGTGCTGGGGTCTGGCCCGGCGCGCGCGCTCGGCTCCACGGAAAAGCTGTTCGACGAGCTCGGCTATCGTGACGACGCCGACAGCGCCGTCCTCGTGCTTGAGGCCGATCGCGCCCCTCCGGCCGTGCTGGTGGAGCAGATCGCCGAGGCCTGCAAGGTGTCGACCGACGCCCTCACCATCATCTACGCGCCGACTTCGAGTCTCGCCGGGACCGTGCAGATCGCCGCGCGGTGCCTCGAGGTTGCGCTGCACAAATCGCACGAGCTGCATTTCCCCTTGCATCACATCGTCGACGGCATGGCGACGGCGCCATTGCCGCCGCCCGCTCCCGGCTTTGTCGCCGCCATGGGACGCACCAACGACGCCATCATCTATGGCGGGCGCGTGCAGCTTTACGTCTCAGGCTCAGCGAAGGCGGCAAAGGGGCTCGCCGATCAACTGCCGAGCCTCAAGTCGAAGGACTATGGCAGGCCGTTCGCCGATATCTTCGCCGCCGTGAAGGGAGACTTCTACGCCATCGACCGCATGCTGTTCAGCCCGGCCATGGTCACCGTCACGGCGCTGGAAAGCGGCGAAAGCTACGAGGCCGGGCATATCGACACGGCGATCCTGTCCCGCTCCTTCTCCTCCTGACGCCATGACTGGCGAGATCGTCCTCTTCTGCGAGCGCAAGAAGTGGCACGGGCGCAGCATCTTGCGCGCCTTCCGGGCGCGCGGGATCAGACCGCTCACCGTCTCGCTTGCGGCGTGCGGATTGTCCACCGAAGCCAGAACCGGGCTCGCCATTCCAGGCCTCGGCGACCATCTGCCGAAGGGTGCGCTCGTGCTGTTCGTGCCAGGCGGCAGCTTTGAGCAGGTCACTCTCTATCTCGGCGTGCTCCATGCTCTGCGCGAGCTCGGCGTCACGGTGTGGAACGATGCACGCGCTATCGAGCGTTGCGTGGACAAATCGACCACCACCTTCTTTCTACAACAGGCCGGCATCCCCACGCCCTGGACCTGGACCGGCACGAGCACTGAGGCGGCGCTCGATATCGTTCAGGAGAGGCTCGCGCGAGGCGGCACGCTCGTGCAGAAGCCTCTGTTCGGAGCGCAAGGGGAAGGCTTGCGTCTGATCTCCGCGCCCAACGTTCTCGCACCGCCGGAAGAGGTGAACGGCGCCTATTACCTGCAGGAGTTCATCACTTCCGCAGACGGCATGCATCGCGACTGGCGGATCTTCGTCTCGGCCGGCCG
The DNA here is from genome assembly GCA_035260285.1 of Methyloceanibacter sp. Taxonomy (GTDB): domain Bacteria; phylum Pseudomonadota; class Alphaproteobacteria; order Rhizobiales; family Methyloligellaceae; genus Methyloceanibacter. Next base: position 6,959 of record DATFVP010000247.1, on the reverse strand, counting down.
CGTGGTCGCGTCCATGATCAGGCATGGTTCGAGCTGGATCACCAATATCAAGCAAGGCGCTCGCGCTGAAACCGCCATCCCCTCTCGAGCCCTTGCCGATCTTGCTCTCCGTGCCGCGTCTTGTGTCGGCGCCGATTATGCAGGTGTCGACATCATTCAAGATCGCTCGGGCGACCCTCTCGTGCTCGAGGTGAACTCGATGCCGGCGTGGCAGGGGCTGCAGCGGGTCACGCGGACTCGCATCGCCGACTCTATCGTGGCGCCGTTCCTTGACGCCTGCCTCGGGCGCACCGAGCAGGCGAGCCTGCCGCAAGGTCAAGAGGGCGCGTGACGCGGCCGCTCACAGTCGAACAGGTTGCCAGAGCCTTTCATGATGCATGCCTCGCCGAGCTCTATGCGCTGAAGCCTGGCAATGTGCATCGCTTCGGCAATGAAGATGTCGGCATGAGCGTCGCCGATTTCGAGGCGAGCGCGCGGGTCGCTGCCCCTGCACTCGCCGCGCCTGGGCTTTCCGTGGGAGCGCGCATCAGGAGTAGCGTCGAAGCGACTATCGACACTGTCGGTCACAACACCAATCTCGGCATTGTTTTGCTGTCAGCTCCCCTCGCCGCGGCAGCACTCGATCATGCGACAGGCGATCTCAGAAGCTCGCTTGCCAAGGTTCTAGCCGGGCTCAGCTTCGCCGATGCACGGGAAACCTATGCCGCGATCCGATACGCCAAGCCCGGGGGATTGGGTGCGGCGCGCACGCACGATGTCAGCGACGAACCGCATGTCACCCTGCTCAGAGCCATGGAAGCGGCGGAAGGCCGCGACCGCATTGCCTGGAACTACACCCATGACTTCGCCGACATTTTCGATCTTGGCCTGCCCCGGTTCAGACAGGCGATGGCAGAATCGGAGTCTCTCCCCCTGGCCGCCACATTGGTCTATCTGCGCTTCCTTACGACCATTCCGGACACCCTGATCGCGCGAAAATTCGGAATGGCCCAAGCCCTTGAAGTGCAACAGGAAGCCGAGGCTGTGGAGGCGAGACTCGGCAACTCGGGCGTCCGCAACCGCGACCTCTTGGCCTTCGATCGGTCCTTGAAGGCGCGCGGCCTTAATCCCGGAACCAGCGCCGATCTCACTGTCGCCACTTTGTTCGCCGCTTCACTGCAGGCCTTAGAATTAGGCTGCTAAAGTCCGCTTCGAGGCGAACAATCGACTTGCCGATCCTTCTGGCCCCGGCGTATCTTCCCCACGCGTAGCTCCGACCAGGAGTTGCGGGCGGAGGCGCGCTCAGCCAAAGCACTTTCGTCTGCGTGCCGCCTGCGATCCCCGTGGGTGGTTCAAGCTGTTGTTTCAACGAGGTAGGGAGGGCTTGGTTTATGGCCAAGATTAGTGGTGTAGGTGTAGGTGAGTCGCTCGTCGGTGACGGTAATGAAGTTGCCCACGTCGATTTGCTGATTGGTCCCCGCGGCAGCGCCGTGGAGACCGCTTTCTGCAATGCTTTGACCAACAACAAGGACGGCTTCACCACCCTGCTTGCGGTGATCGCCCCCAACCTTCTCACGAAGCCGCCAACGATCCTCTACAACAAGGTGACGATCAAGGACGCGCGCCAGGCGGTGCAGATGTTCGGTCCGGCGCAATACGGCGTGGCAAAGGCGGTCGCCGACTCCGTCGCCGAAGGTGTGATCCCCGCCAACGAGGCTGACGATCTCTATGTCACCGTCGGCGTGTTCATCCACTGGGAAGCCAAGGACGACAAGAAGATCCAGGACTTCAACTATCGCGCCACCAAGGAAGCCATCGCCCGCGCCGTGAAGGGCGAGCCGAAATCTTCCGAAGTCACCGCGAAGAAGGACTCGGCGCATCATCCGTTTGCCGCCGGCTGAAAAGGAGAACCCCCAGGTCGGGACAAACCCGGCACTCAACCGGGCCTGATTCAGCGGTGGCTCAAGAAGCTGGGTTTCTGATCTAGTCTGATCGAGATCGCCGTCTTCCCTCGAAGGCGGCGATTTCCTTTTGGGTGACGGCGCCCCGATGCAGCGCCGTGGCAATCAGCGCCCCTCCGGCACCTGCCTCGGCGGCGGCCTCGAGGTCGCCCATACTCCGCATGCCGCCTGACGCATAGACCGACCGAGACCCGGCTTGATCCACCACGTCGCGCAGGCGCGCGACGTCGGGACCATTGCCGGTGCCGACGCGGTCGAGGCTCATGGTGATGATCCGCTCAGGCCAGTGTGCGGGTTCGGCGAAGACCGAAGCCGGCCCGCGCTGACCCTCGGCGCCATAATCGAGCGACAGCACGAGGCTCTCGCCGAAGGAGGCACGAAGCTCCTGCCAGTCCTCGGCGAAGCTCAGGCCCTCGCTACCGATGACCAGCGTTGCCCCAAGCGGTAGCCAGAAGGCGCAGTCGGTGACGTTGGTGAAACCGGCATCGATCCACAGTTCGCTGCGCGGGAGGGCGCGCGCGAGATCGCGGCAAACGTCGAAATGATTCCCGATCCCCTCGATGGCATCGACGTCGGCGATGTAGAGCACGGCCGAGCCTGTGACGGCGAGGAGGGCGCGGGCGAGACCGATTGGATCGTCGGCGGTTCCCAGAGCCGTCTCGATCGGCCGGTACTCCTCGCGCGCCCCGCCGCGGGCGTGGACGACGGCCCCGCCTTTCAAGTCGAGCGCCGGAATGATGGCGAAGTCGTTCATGGTGCCTATTTGACTCAAATCCTGACAACACCGTCATGCCCGGCTTTATCCCGGGCATCCACGTCTTTTTTTATCGCGTGGATGGCCGGGACAAGCCCGGCCATGACGTGGAAAGGTGGGAAAAGCGAGACAAGGGGACGAGAATGACACGGGTCATCGGCTGGGATTTGGGTGGGGCCAATATCAAGCTCGCTTCCATTGAAGACGGGCGTATCGCGTCCGTCGCCCAGATCCCCTGCCCCATCATCCCCGAGCGTCGCAAGTTCGACGCCGCGGTTGAGGCCGCGCTGCCGCTGATCGCGCCTCCCGCATCGCATGCCGTCACGATGACCGGCGAACTGTCGGACGTGTTCGGCGACCGGGCGCAGGGTGTCGCTTACCTGGTCGATTTGATGGTGAGGACCGCGGGAGCGCAGCCGCTTTCGATCTATGCCGGCGGCGCTGGTTTTCTCGCTCCTCACGACGCCAAACGACTTATGCTCGACGTGGCCTCGGCCAATTGGCATGCGACCGCTTCCTTGGTTGCAAGGCACCATGCCGATGGACTCCTCGTCGATGTCGGCACCACGACCACCGACCTCATTCCGATCAAAGCCGGAAAAGTTGCCGCCCGCGGCGCTACCGACGCCGAGCGCCTGACCGAAGGCGAGCTGCTCTACACCGGCGTGGTGCGCACGCCGGTGATGGCGGCGGCGCATTCGGCACCCTTCAGGGGCCGGGTGCAGAGGATCGCGGCGGAATGCTTCGCCACCATGGCCGATGTCTGGCGGCTCGCAGGGGACCTGCCTGACGATGCAGACCCCTACCCTGCCGCCGACCAGCGCGGAAAGACTAAGGAAGAGAGTGCGGCACGGCTTGCCCGCATGCTCGGGCGTGACGCAAGTGACGCCGAGCTTGCCGAATGGATCGCACTCGCGCGCTATTTCGCCGAGTGCCAGCTTGCCGAGATCGAGCACACGGCGCGGAGTCTCGCCGAGCGCGACGCCCTTCCGCCGAGCGCCCTGGTGATCGGTACTGGCTGTGGCCGCTTCATCGCAAGGCGGCTGGCCGATCGGCTCGCTCGCCCTTACTTTGATTTCGGGGATCTCATCGATGCGGCACCTGAGACGCGTGAAATGGCCGCGCGCTGCGCTCCTGCGGTCGCCGTCGCCTTGCTCGCAGGCAAAGGCGAATGAGGTTCTACTTCTTCTTGCGCGTCTGCCGGTTCACCTCGAAGCGCATGTCGCTTCCGTCCTCGCAGTCGTTTTGGTGAACCACGATATCGATCGGGTCGGCGAAGGCGTTCAATCCTTCAGACGATGCCTTCTCGGAGGTGACCTGCCGGCTGCCGCAGATCGCAGAGGCGGGCACCTCAGGCGCATTCTCGACCAGGATGGGGCGATTGCCTTTGAACATGTTACGCGAAAGCTCGACCTTGGCGATGGCACCCCTCTTGCCGGCGATCTCGATCCCAGAACCGGCATTGTTCAGGAACTTGGAATTCTGAATGCGGATGTTGACGATCTTTTGCTCCGGCTGGTCTGGCTCGAGATCGATGCCGGCGCTCGGGCGCGTCCCATGCGTGTTGCTGAAGATCGAGTCCGTCACCAGCACGCCGTCAGCCTCGACGATAGACAGCCCCTGCCGGCGGTTGTTGTCGGCGGTCACGGCGCAGAATTTCGTGTTCTTGGCGTCCTCGACATAGAAGCCGTCGCCCCACATCTTGCGTGAGGTCACGCCGGCGATGGTAACGTCCTTGGCGCCGTGTTCGATGCGGAGTCCCATTCCGGCCTCGCCTGCCTTGCCTTGGTGCTCGGTGCGATCGCCTTCCAGCGTTCCACCAACCACGGCGACGTTCGACGCTTCCGAGATGGAGAGCACGGAATATTTCCGCGAGTCGTTGGCGATTGCCTTGAGGATGGCGTCCTTGGCGAGCTTCAGCGTCATGTCGCTTCTGAGGGTAAGGCGGCGCTTCTTCTCGACCGCGTCGACCATGTAGATGCCGCCCGGCACGAGCACTGTGCCTCCAGTCCCCGCAACGTCGTCGATGGCGGCCTGAATCGCGTCGGTGTCGTCGGTTCGCCCGTCGCCCTTTGCGCCCTTGTCCTTGACGTTGACAACAAGCGGCGATCTTGGCGTCGTGACGCATCCTCGCTGCGCGGCATCTTGCGCGTGCGTAGCAGGCGCCATCAAGCCTGCCGCCAGGAGCGCGGTCAGAACCAATCCCAACGCACAGAACCTCTCTTTGCCGGACATGATGGTCAGCGAACCCTGGAATTGACCGCCCCAAGCGTCAGCGACTCAGAAGGCCCGCATCATTCATGCCGACCTGGGCATTATTTGGCCTTCGACGAGCCCCTAGGGTGGCTCAGTCCCTTCGGGAGTGGCTGGCATCCCCGGCCCGCTGCGACGGCGGCTTGCCCACAAGGCCACCAAGATAGTCCAGGATCCGCGTCGGCTTGCTCCGACGAGAACTGGATCTGGGGCATGTCACGATGCTTGGAGCCGAAGCCCTCCGCCAGATCGTATTGCAGCATCTCGATCGGGTATTTGAGATAGACCTCCCGCAAGGGAGGCGCACCTCTCAGGGGACTGTCGCCGGTCGCCTCGATGGAATGGCAGCGAGCGCACGTATTCTGGAAGTGCCTTTCCGTCGATTTCGGGCTCACGCCCTCTGCGGCATGCGCGCTTCCCACGGCGGTCATCAAGAGGCAGCCGAGCGCGGCAGCAATTGAGCGGGGCTTCACCATATATAACGCGCCTCCCTTCACGGCCTGGGCGCGGCTATTATAAGGCGCCAATGTCGGACCTTGATCTTGCACTCTCAATTGCCCTCGGCGTCGGGCTCGCGGCGGCATCTGGCTTCCGCGTCTTTCTGCCGATGCTGGTGGTGAGCGTTGCGGCCTATACCGGGCATCTTCCCCTAGGGGAGAACTTCGCCTGGCTCGCAACGCCAGGCGCGCTGATCATGCTTGTCGTGGCGGCGCTGATCGAGATCCTCGCCTATTACATTCCCGGCGTCGACAATCTGCTCGACGCCCTGGCCACCCCCGCTGCTGTCGTCGCCGGCACTCTGGTCTCAGCAGCGGTAATCACCGACCTGCCGCCAATGCTGAAATGGACGACGGCGATTATCGCCGGCGGCGGCGTGGCGGGGCTCACGCAGGGCGTCACCGCTTTGCTGCGGGCAAAATCGACCGTACTCACCGCTGGCGTCGGCAACCCGGTCATCGCCACGGCGGAGCTTGGCGGCTCCCTCCTCGTCTCGCTTCTTGCGCTTGCCGCACCGCTCGTCGCGCTTCTCGCGGTCATTGTGTTCTTCTGGCTGGCCATGCGGCTGATCAGGCGCATTGCACGAAGCGCAAGCTCATCGAGCACCGGTTAACCAAAGCCGACCGCTTTGGCGCACGAGGCCTTGCGCAAGACTATGGTTAGGCTCGAGGATTGTCCAACGAAACGGAGGGAGCGTCCTATGCGGTATGGTGTCGTGCTCACCGGGGTGTTGATTGTCGTAGCACTTGGCGCGGCGAGCGGTGTAGTTGCCGCCCCCGTGCCAGGAACGGCCTGGAGCAATGCTCCCTTAGCCGTCCAGCCTGTCGGCTATTGGGCCCGCCAATATCGGCGATACGGTCCCTACGCCGTTCCCCCTGCCGCCGTCGCTGTGCCGCAACCGGCTCCGGTCGTGCCCCCTGTGGTCGTCGAGCAGCCGGTTATCGTGGTGCCGCCGCCGCGACCGGCGAGTTGCGGCGAGTATCGCTACTGGAACGGCCAATACTGCGTCGATGCCCGCTACAATAGGCCGTATCTCGGACCGAGGCCGTAAAAGCATCTTAGCGGGGCTCGTGTGCGTGCTTGAAGTGATCCTCGATCTTCTCGACCAGCAGGCGCCAAGCCTCGTGCTCGCGAGGGCCTGCGGTCTTCTCCACCGCGATCTGCAGATAGCCGAGCTCGCGCTCGATCTTCTCGCGCGGCAGCATATGCAGGCGGCTTGCTAGAATTGCCGCCTCGATCACCGCAGCTTGGGCGCGGTTGAAGCCTTGAAACGGCGCATGACACGCTTGGAACACCACCTTGCAGTGGAAACGCGGGCGCTGCTCGCCCTCCTCGACATAGTCGACCTTTAGCTCGGCGTGGGCGAGCGTGCCGTCGAGGATGGCGCCGGGAACGTGGGTGGCGTGACGCGTTGGCCAGTCGCGTCTATCGGTCAGGCAGCTTGCAAAGACGAGGACGTTGTCGGTGAAGTTCGCTACCGCATAAGGATTGGCGCGCAAATTGTCGAGCGTGGT
>DATFVP010000246.1:0-30925 GCA_035260285.1 Methyloceanibacter sp. | reverse complement strand
GGCGCCTCGTCGATCCTCGGCGCCATCAACTTCATCACCACCATCTTCAACATGCGCGCGCCCGGCATGACGCTGCATAAGATGCCGCTGTTCGTCTGGTCGGTGCTGGTGACCGGCTTCCTGCTCCTGTTGTCGCTGCCGGTGCTTGCCGGCGCCATCACCATGCTGTTGACCGACCGCAATTTCGGCACGGCGTTCTTCGATAGCGCGCATGGCGGCGACCCGCTGCTCTGGCAGCATCTGTTCTGGTTCTTCGGTCACCCCGAGGTCTATATCCTGATCCTGCCCGGCTTCGGCATCGTCAGCCAGATCGTCTCGACCTTCTCCAAGAAGCCGATCTTCGGCTATCTCGGCATGGCCTATGCCATGGTCGCCATCGGCGTTATCGGCTTCGTGGTGTGGGCGCATCACATGTACGCCGCCGGCATCAGCGTGAACACGCAGGCCTACTTCGTGTTCGCCACCATGGTGATCGCAGTGCCGACCGGCATCAAGATCTTCTCCTGGATCGCCACCATGTGGGGAGGGTCGCTCACCTTCCGTGTCCCGATGCTGTGGGCGCTAGGATTCATCTTCCTATTCACCATCGGCGGCGTTACCGGCGTGGTGCTGGCCAATGCCGGCGTCGACCGCTCGTTCCACGACACTTATTATGTGGTCGCGCATTTCCACTACGTGCTGTCGCTCGGCGCCGTGTTCTCCATCTTCGGCGCCTGGTATTACTGGTTCCCGAAGATGTACGGCTACATGTACAGCGAGATGACGGGTAAGCTGCATTTCTGGCTGATGTTCATCGGCGCCAATCTGACCTTCTTCCCGCAGCACTTCCTCGGCCTTGCCGGCATGCCGCGCCGCTATGCCGATTATCCCGATGCGTTCGCCGGCTGGAACTTCGTCTCCTCGATCGGGTCCTACATCGCCTTTGCCGGCTTCCTGGTGTTCCTGTTCGGCATCGCCCAGGCCTTCGCCCGCAAAGTGCGTGCACCCGCCAACCCTTGGGGCGCTGGCGCTACTACGCTCGAATGGATGCTGCCGTCGCCGCCTAACTTCCACAGCTATGAGACCTTGCCGCGTATCAAATGATGAAGGCGAGGAACCGCATCGATATTGGCGCGGTCGCGAGCACCAAGCCGGGCTCGCGACCTTCGCCGTTCTTGAGTGAGTGAGGCATGGCCGAAGCCGGTTTGAACACGAGAGCGGAAGTCCTCGGCACAGCCGAGGGCGGCGACGTCGCCGAATATTTCGCGCTGATGAAGCCGCGGGTGATGTTCCTCGTGGTGTTCACAGCGCTGGTCGGGCTTGTCGCGGCACCTGGCCACATGCACCCGGTGCTGGCGGTTGCGGCGCTTGTTTGCATCGCCGTTGGCGCAGGCGCCGCAGGCGCGCTGAACATGTGGTACGACGCCGATATCGACGCCCGCATGGCGCGGACCTCGGCGCGGCCCATTCCGAGAGGCAGGATCAGCGCCGACGAGGCTCGCGCCTTCGGCACCGTGCTTGCCATCGGCTCGGTGATTTGCCTCGGCCTGATGGCGAATTGGGTGGCTGCGGGCCTCCTCGCGCTCACCATCGCCTTTTACGTGTTCGTCTACACCATGTGGCTCAAGCGCTCGACGCCGCAGAACATCGTGATCGGCGGGGCCGCGGGCGCCGTGCCGCCGATGATCGGCTGGGCCGCGGCGACCGGCACGGTGAGCCTCGAAAGCTTTGTTCTGTTCCTGATCATCTTCATGTGGACGCCGCCGCATTTCTGGGCGCTGGCTCTCTTGCGCGTGCGCGACTACGAGCGCGCCGGCGTGCCCATGATGCCGGTGGTGAAAGGCGAGGACGAGACCAGGCGGCAGATCCTGATCTACAGCCTGATCCTCGCGCCGCTCGGCTGCGTTCCGGCCATCGTCGGTCTCGGCGGAGGGCTCTACACCCTGGCTGCTGGGTTCCTCGGCGCGTTCTTCGTGATGTTCGCCTATGCCTGCTATAGCGAGCGGGTAGGACCCGATGCCGAGCGGGCGGCCAAGAACCTGTTCGCCTACTCCGTGTTGTACCTGTTCCTGTTGTTTGCGGTGCTCCTGGTGGAGCAGGGCTTCGGCCTCGGCCGGAGCTCGATCCCGCTCTTCTGGACCTGGTGATGACCGATGAAGAAAACGAGCGCCAACGTCGCCAACGCATGCGATCCCTGGCCATCGCCTGGGCGCTTGCCGCGCTCGCCGTCCTGTTCTTCGTCGTCACCATGGTCAGGCTCGGCGCCAACGTCGCCCATCCTCTCGTCAAGTGAGCCGTCATGAGCAAAGACACCGTTCCTAAGCGCCGGCATTCCATCTTGGCGCTGTCGCTTGTCGGCCTCGTCGCCGGCATGGTCGGCTTGTCGTTCGCCTCGGTGCCGCTCTACCGCGTGTTCTGCCAGGTGACAGGCTATGGCGGAGTCCCCCAGCGCGCCGAGAAGGCTCCAGGCGAGGTGCTCGATCGCACCGTGACCATCCGTTTCGACGGCAACGTTGATCGCTCGCTGCCCTGGACGTTCGCTCCGGACCAGCAAACCATGGACGTGAAGATCGGCGAGACGGCGCTTGCCTTCTTCAAGGCGAGCAACAACGGTTCGGTTCCGGTGAGCGGCAGGGCGATTTTCAACGTGTCGCCGGAGCTTGCCGGCCGCTATTTCACGAAGATCGAATGCTTCTGCTTCAAGCAACAGACGCTTGCCGCTGGGCAGACCGTTGAGATGCCGGTGACCTTCTTCGTCGATCCCAAATTCGTCGATGACGAGGACACCAAGGACATCTCCGAGATCACGCTGTCCTATACCTTTTATCGCAGCGCCGAACCCAATCCGGCGGCAGCCTCTGCGGCGCCTGAGGGCGACGGTTCAAAATCGTGACAGAGGAACCTAGAGGCGCTGGGCGCCTTGAGCGAAGGGAAACGAACGGGAGAAACTGATGGCCGAAGCGCACGCCAAGCACCACGACTACCATCTCGTCAATCCGAGCCCGTGGCCCATCGTCGGTGCCGTCGGCGCCTTTACGCTCGCGATCGGCGCCATCATGTTTTTCATCTCGAAAAAGGCCGGCACACCCCATCTGTGGTACGTACTCCCCGGCATCCTGATCGTCATCTTCACCATGTTCGGCTGGTGGCGCGACGTCATCAAGGAAGCGCAAGAAGGCTACGAGACGCCTGTGGTGCAGATGCACCTGCGCTACGGCATGATCCTGTTCATCGCCTCCGAGGTGATGTTCTTCGTCGCCTGGTTTTGGGCCTATTTCGACGCGGCGCTTTATCCCGACGACGCCATCACCTATGCACGGACGGCGGTGCTTGGCGGGCAATGGCCGCCGGTGCCGAGTGCCGACACCGATGTCGCAGGGCTTGGCTGGTTCGCCCACACCTTCAACCCCTGGGGCCTGCCCTTTGTCAATACGCTGATCCTGCTCACCTCCGGCACCACGGTGACCTGGGCGCATCACTCGCTGCTCGAGGGCAACCGGCGCGGTCTCGTGCTAGGCCTGCTGTGCACCGTCATCCTCGGCATCCTGTTCACCGTGTGCCAGGCCTATGAGTACATGCATGCAGGCTTCGGCTTCGCCAACCACATCTATGGCTCGACCTTCTTCATGGCGACCGGCTTCCACGGGTTCCACGTCATCATCGGCACCATCTTCCTCACGGTGTGCCTGATCAGGGCGATGCGCGGTGCGTTCACGCCGAAGCTGCATTTCGGCTTCGAGGCTGCGGCCTGGTACTGGCACTTTGTCGACGTGGTGTGGCTGTTCCTGTTCACCTGCATCTATGTGTGGGGGGCTGGAGGCAACTATCCGGCCGGCTGACGTTCGACGTACTACGTTACTGGGGGCGGCGAACGACCGCCCCTTTTTGTTTGGAGCGCCGGGAGCAAACAGCAAAGTTACCGTCCATGACAACGCATGACGCGCCATCGCTCGCCTCGACCATCGCCTCCGGCATCCTCGGCCGGTGTCCGGCCTGCGGGCGTGGCAAGATGTTTTCCGGCTATCTCACGCTCGCCCCTCGCTGCAAGGTGTGCGGCCTCGACTACAGCTTCGCCGATTCAGGCGACGGCCCTGCAGTGTTCGTCATTCTGGTAACCGGATTTATCGTCGTCGGCGCTGCCCTCTACGTGGAGATGGTCTACGCGCCGCCTTATTGGCTGCACGCGGCACTCTGGGGGCCGCTCGCCATCCTGCTGCCATTGCTGCTCTTGCGATCGTTCAAGGGCGTGCTCATCGCGCTGCAATACAAGAACAAGGCGCAAGAAGGCCGGCTCGCCTCGGAGTGAGCAAGCCATGCAGGTGCGCGGTCTCGTCCTGCTTACGGTGCTCTCGACCGTGTCGCTTGCCGTGTTGATCGGGCTTGGGCTGTGGCAATTGCAGCGGCTGCAATGGAAAGAGGGCCTCATCGCGCAGATCGAGGCGCGCGTAAAGGCCGAGCCCGTCTCGCTGAAAGAGGCCATGACCCGCGCCAGCGCCGGCGAGGATGTCAGCTATTTGCGCGTTCGCGCCGAAGGCAAATTCGACAATGCCAAGGAGCGTTATCTCTTCGCCGTGTCGGACGGGACGCCTGGCTGGCACGTGATCACGCCGCTTGAGATGCCCGACGGCGAAACGGTGCTGGTCGACCGCGGCTTCGTGCCCGACGCGCTCAGAGAGCCGTCGTCGAGGCCACAGGGCGAACTGGAAGAGGCCGTCACCGTGACCGCCTTGGCGCGGCCTCCCGAAACCCAAGGTCTGTTCGTCCCCGACAATGAGGTCGAACGGAACCGCTGGTTCTGGCGCGATCTCAACGCCATGACCAGATCCATGTTCGGTGATGGTGCCAAGGGCGTACCGCCCTTCTTCCTCGAGGCCGAGAAAACCGACATTCCCGGCGGCTGGCCGCGAGGCGGAGAGACGAGGCTCGATCTCCCTAATAACCATCTGCAATACGCGATAACCTGGTTTCTGCTCGCCCTTTGCCTTGTGGTCATCTATGTCATTTATTTGCGATCGAGGCTCAAGGCGGCGTGACCCGTCACCTTCGGCCAGGCGCCTGAAATCCCTTAGAGGTCAGTCTTGCGGTATGTGAGCACCAGGGGCAAAGCTGAGGCCCTGTCCTTTGAAGGAGCGCTCCTTGCGGGTCTTGCCCGTGACGGCGGGCTCTATGTGCCTGAAGCGTGGCCGCGTCTTTCGCCTGCCGAGATCGAGAGCCTCGCCGGGCTCGACTATGAGCAAGCCGCCTACCGTATCATGCGCCCTTTTCTTGAGGGTGATGCGAGCCTCGATACCCTCGAAGCCGCGCTCGACGAAGCCTATGGCGGCTTCCATCACCCGGCCATCGCGCCGCTCCGCCAGATCGGGCCTGCGATCTGGCTGCTCGAGCTGTTTCATGGGCCGACCCTTGCCTTCAAGGATCTCGCCATGCAGGTGGTGGCGAGGCTGATGAACCGTGCGCTTAGCCGGCGCGGCGCCCGCGCCACGGTGGTCGGCGCCACCTCCGGCGACACCGGTGCCGCGGCGATCGAGGCTTTTCGAGGCCTAGACATGATCGACATTTTCATCCTGCATCCGAAGGGGCGGGTGACCGACGTGCAGCGCCGGCAGATGACGAGCGCGCACGAGCCGAACGTGCACAACATCGCTGTCGAAGGCACCTTCGACGACTGCCAGAGGATATTGAAGACGCTGTTCAACGACGAGGCCTTGCGCGATCCGCTTTCGCTCACCGGCGTGAACTCGATCAACTTCGCACGTATCCTTGCCCAGACCGTCTACTACTTTACCGCGGGCGTGGCGCTCGGCAGCCCTCAGCGCGGCGTCTCCTTCGCCGTGCCTACCGGAAATTTCGGTGATATTTTCGCAGGTTACGCAGCGAGAAGAATGGGCTTGCCGGTTAAGCGCCTCGTTATTGCCACGAACCTCAACGACAGTCTCGCCCGCGCTCTACAGACGGGGATTTACGAGCCAAGGGGCGTGATCGCCACCTCCAGCCCGAGCATGGATATTCAGCTTGCGAGCAACTTCGAGCGGCTTCTGTTCGAGCTCGTGGGCCGTGACGGTGCCCGCGTCAGGGCGCGCATGGACGAGCTTCGCGCTACGGGCGCTTTCCAGCTCGAGGAGGGCGAGCTCGCCGAGATGCGCGCTCACTTCGCCGCCCATTCGATCGGTGAGCATGAGACCGAGATGACCATTCGTGGCCTCTTCGCCGAAACCGGCGTGATGATCGACCCGCATACCGCCGTGGGGCTCGCTGCCGCGCGGGCTGAGCGCGTCGACACGCCGATGATCGTGCTGTCGACGGCGCATGCCGCGAAGTTTCCGCAAGCCATCGAGCGAGCGCTCGGCCGCGTCCCGGAGCAGCCCGAGCGGCTCAAGGCAAAGCTCGGCCAGGAGGAGCGCCTGACCGTGCTTGCCAACGACTCTGCCTCCATTGCCCATTTCATCGCGAGCCACGCGCGCGCCAAGACCGACGGCGGCAAGGCCGCCAACAAGGCTCGGACCGGGGTCGGCGCGTGAGTGTCGTGGTATCCAGATTGGGGAATGGTCTCACCGTGGTGAGCCATGCGAGGCCCGATGTGGAGACCGTTTCGCTCGGCCTCTGGGTTGGCGCCGGCAGCCGCAGCGAGGACTTGCCGGAGCACGGCGTCGCTCATTTTCTCGAGCATATGGCCTTCAAAGGCACCGATCGCCGCAGCGCGCAAGCCATCGCCGAGGAGATCGAGGCGGTTGGCGGTGATCTCAACGCCGCCACCGGCGTCGATACGACCGCCTACTACGCACGCGTACTTCGCCAGGATTTCGGCCTCGCTTTGGATATCTTGAGCGACATCATCCTCACCCCTCGCTTCGACCGCACCGAGCTTTCCCGCGAGCGCGATGTGATCTTGCAGGAGATCGCCTCTGCCCAGGATTCGCCCGAGGACATGGTGTTCGACCTCGCGCAGACCACGGCCTTTCCCGATCAGCCTGCTGGGAGGCCGATCCTCGGCACCGCTAAGAGCGTCAAGGCATTCAAGTCCATCCATCTCAAGACCTATCTCGCCACCCATTATCACGCGCCGAACATGGTGCTCGCCGCCGCAGGCGCCGTCGACCACGAGAGGCTGCTCGCCGAGGCTGACCGCCTACTGTTGCCGCTCGATCCAGGCACCGCGCCAGAGCCCGCGCCTGCGCTCTACCGCGGCGGTGTCGCGCGCAACGAGAAGTCGTTCGAGCAGACCCATATGGTGCTTGCCTTCGAGGCGCCTCCCTATCGCCATGCCGATTATTTCGCTGCGCAAGTCTGCGCCGGCGCGCTTGGCGGAGGCATGTCCTCGCGCCTGTTCCAGGAGGTGCGCGAGCGCCGCGGGCTCTGTTATGCCATCCACGCTTTCGCCTCCGGCCTTTCCGATACCGGCATGTTCGCAATCTATGCAGCTTGTGGACCCGACCGCGCCGCCGAGCTTCTTGCCGTGCTGCGCGACGAACTCCTGCGCGCCGCCGAAAGCGGCTTTAGCGAGGAGGAAGTCGGGCGGGTCAAGGCCCAGCTCAAGATGGGGCTTCTTGCCGGGCTGGAAAGCAGCGGTGCGCGGGCCGAGCAGCTTGCCCGCCAAATTCTCATTCATGGGCGGCCGCTTGCCACGCAAGAGCTGGTCGATAAGGTGGAGGCCGTGACCCTCGCCGACGTGCAAAGGATGGCAGGGAGTCTGCTTGCCTCGCCGGTCAGCCTCGCCACCGTCGGGCCAATTCTTCATGTTGCAAGATTCGATAGGCTCGCGGCAAAATTCACTCATGTCTCGAGCGAAGCGGCCTGAGGAGCACTGAGACCATGGCGTTGCTGCGTACCGCCACCTCTAGCGATCTGGGGCCGGTCATCCATTCTGATCGGGTGCTCCTGCGCACGCCGCAAATGTCTGACTACCCCGACTGGGCAGAGCTCCGCGCCGCGAGCCGCGAATTCCTCACGCCTTGGGAGCCGCTCTGGGCCGCCGACGAGCTGACCCGAGCCTCTTACCGCCGCCGCGTCCGCCACTATCTGCGCGACCTTCGCGAGGACATGGGCTATGCGCTGTTCATCTTCTCAGCGGCGAGCGGCTCGCTGGTTGGGGGCCTCACCCTTTGTAACGTGCGCCGCGGGGTCACCCAGGCCTGCACGCTCGGCTACTGGATCGGCGCTCCGCATGCACAAAAGGGGTATATGACGGCCGCCGTCCGCGCTGTTATCCCTTTCGTGTTCGATTCGCTCGAGCTGCACCGGCTCGAAGCGGCCTGCCTGCCCGCCAACGTCGCCTCCATCAAGCTTCTGGAGAGGACCGGCTTCATGCGCGAGGGGATGGCGCGCCGCTACCTGAAGATCAACGGCGTGTGGCAGGACCATCTGCTGTACGCGCTGCTTGAAAGCGACAGACGCCGTTAGGGAGCCGATTGGGGGCGCCATTGACAGACGTCAAGGTGACGGGAGCTGGCCACGAGGTGAGGGGAGGAGGCTTGGGCGGCCGCCTGGCGTGTCTCGTCGTGCTCCTGCTCGCGTTCGGCTTGAGCCTCATGCCTTTGCCGCGCGGGGTTGCTCTCGCCGTCGAGCCCATCGTGGTCAAGCCGGAGCAGGAGAAGCTCGACGTCACGGCTCTCGGCGAGCTCTATGAAGGACGCGGCGACAAGCTGCAGATCGAGACCGCACCTGGCCAGGACGGCTATATCGGCCGCATGGCGGTGCAGGCCACCACCGCAGGCACCAATCCAGGCTGGCTCGTCTTCGCCCTGACCAACCCGACCACCGAGCGCATCACACGATGGCTTGCCGCGCCGCGCTATACGCTTGCCAATTCGCGCGTGCTCTCGCCCGATCTCGATGCCGGCCGCATCGCCGCCATCACGCCGTCGCTTGGATTCAGGCCTGAGCGCATGAAGAGTGACCGCGCCGACATGTTCCGCTTGAGCCTCGAGCCTGGGCAGACGATCACCTTCGCCGCCGAGTTGAGCTCGCGCCAGGTGCCGCGGCTCATGTTATGGGATCCCGAAATCTATCACGCGAAGCAGCAGGACCGCATGCTGTTCAACGGCGTGCTGCTCGGCATCACCGGGCTGCTCGCCATCTTTCTGACGGCGATCTTCGCCGCCAATCACCGGGCCATCTTCCCGGCGACTGCGCTCGTGGCCTGGGCGGCTCTCGCCTATTTCTGCGTGGATTTCGGCTTCTGGAGCAAGCTGTTCCCGGTCAATGCGGATCATGCCGCCGTCTACCGCGCCGCCGCCGAGGCGGCGCTGGCGGCGAGTTTCGTGCTCTTCCTCTACGTCTTCCTGCGCATCGGCATGTGGCACGGCTGGATCAAGACCCTGTTCTGGTGCTGGATCGCCGCGCAGTTCGCGCTCGTCCTCTTTGCCATGGTCGATCCGAGGCTTGCCTCTGGCCTTGCCCGCAGCTCCTTCCTCGGCATCGCCGCCATCGGCACCTGCCTGATCGCCTATCTTGCGCTGCGCGGCCAGGACCGCGCGCTCCTGCTCATTCCGAGCTGGATGCTGCTGCTCGTCTGGCTGTTCGGCGCCGCCATGATCGTGCTCGGCAAGCTGTCGGGCGACATCGTGGTGACAGGTCTTGCCGCCGGCCTTGTCCTTATTCTGGTGCTGCTCGGCTTCACCGTGACGCAATTCGCCTTCCGATCCACCAGCGGCGGCCCGCTCCAGCTCGGGCCGATCAGCCTGGTGCAGATGAAGTCGCTCGCCGTCGATGGCTCAGGCGCCGCCGTCTGGCAATGGAACGCCGCCAAGGATCAAATCACCGTCGCCCAGGAGGTCGAGGAAGCGCTCGGCACGCCACCGGGCACCCTCGATACCACCATCGACCGGTTCCTCCAGCATATGCATGCCGCCGACCGCGAGCGGTTCCGCCTGATGCTGTGGTCGCTGCAGGAAAACCAGGGCGGCGAGCTGCAAACTGAGTTCCGCTTGAAGCGCCAGGACGGCAACTATCTCTGGTACGAGCTTCGCGCCCGCGCCGCGCCGAGCGACAATACCCGGCTCTTGCGCTGCGTCGGACTGATGCGCGACATCACCAGCCTCAAGCGCTCGCATGAGCGGCTGATGCACGACGCCGTGCATGACAGCCTGACCAGCTTGCCCAACCGCGAGCTGTTCCTCGACCGCTTGCAAGGAGCTATCACCCGCGCCCGCGAAGGGCAGATGAACCGCCCAACGGTGATGTTCATCGACATCGACCGTTTCAAGAACGTCAACAAAAGTTTTGGCCTCGCCGTCGGCGACAGCATGTTGCTGACCCTTGGGCGCAGGCTCTCCCGCCATCTCAACCCGCAGGACACGCTCGCCCGTCTCGGCAGCGACCAGTTCGCCATTCTCATGATCTCGGAGACCGATCCGCGCCAGGTGGCCACTCTTGCCGAGCGCGTGCGCCGCGCGCTGCGCACGCCAATGAAGATTGGCGGCAAGGAGATCGTGCTCACCGCCTCTATCGGCATCGTGGTCGATGACGGGGTGCAGCCGACGGCGCAAGATCTGTTGCGCGAGGGCGAGATCGCCATGCTCAGGGCCAAGCGCGCCGGCGCCGACCGCATCGAGATCTTCACCGCCTCGATGCGCGGTGAGGACGACAGCAGGCTGCCGCTCGAAAGCGAGCTCCGCAAGGCGTTTGAGAAGCGACAGATCGCTGTGCTCTATCAGCCGATCACGCGCCTTGCCTCGAACCAGCTCGCAGGCTTCGAGGCTCTGATCCGCTGGGACCATCCGACGCGCGGCCAGCTCAGCCCGGACGAATTCGTGCCCATCGCCGAGGAGACCGGGCTGATTGGCGAACTCGGCAGCTATGTCCTGGGGCAGGCCTTGGAGGAGGCGAGAGGTTGGCACAAGGTGCTGCCGCGCGAGCGCGATCCGCTTTTCGTCAGCGTCAATGTGTCGAGCCGTCAGCTCTTCCGCCAGGATCTGGTGCAGGAGATCAGGTTGATCCTCGCCAAGGAGGCGGTGCCCAAGGGCACGCTCAAGCTCGAAATCACCGAGTCGCTGGTCATGGAGAACCCCGAGCGCGCCCTGGAAATCCTCACCTGGCTCAAGACCTTCGGCGCCGGTCTGGCGCTCGACGATTTCGGCACCGGCTATTGCTCGCTCTCTTATCTGCAACGCTTTCCTTGCGATACTATCAAGGTCGACCGCTCGCTGGTGCGCGATTCAGGGCTTAACGGCTCGACGCCGACGATCCTGCGCTCGATCGTGGCGCTCTCTCACGAGCTCGGCAAAGAGGTGATCGCCGAGGGCGTGGAGACTGCGGAGGACGCGGCCTATCTGCGCTCGATCGGTTGCGAATTCGGCCAGGGCTTCTATTACGGGGAGCCGATGACGACCAAGGAGGTGGCCGACCTGTTGTCGGCGCTCGCGAGCCACCGCAAGCGCCAGCAGCGCGAGAGGTCGAAGGCGGCAGCGAGAGGCCATGTCGCGCCGGCGGCGAGACCGGTGGCGCAAGCAGCGCCGCCGCGGCCTAAGCCTGCAGCCTCAGGCGTGTCCTGAATCGTTGACGAGGCGCCAGGGATCGATGCCGATCTTGCCGAGCGCGCGATTATATTTGCGGTCGACTTCCGGATCGAAAATCAGCTCTGGGTCCGCCGCACAATGCAGCCAGCCATTCGCCTGGATCTCGCTCTCGAGCTGCCCAGGCGCCCATCCGGCATAGCCGAGCGCCAACAGCGCCTTGTCGGGGCCCGTGCCTTTGGCGATGTCGCGCAAGATGTCGATGGTGGCGGTGAGGCACACGCTCTCGTCGATGGGCAGCGTGCTCTCAGCCTTGAAATAGTCGGCGCTGTGCAGGACGAAACCGCGGCCGGTCTCGACTGGCCCGCCGAGATGCACCGCCATGGCGCCAAGCCCGCTGGGCAGCCTGATGCGCTCTTTCGGCGGCACGATGTTGAGCTGTTCGAGAAGCTCGGTGAAGCAGATATTTGGCGCGCGGTGATTGATGATGATGCCCATGGCGCCATCGGCTGAGTGAGCGCACATGTAGATCACGGCGCGGGCAAAACGCGGATCGCCCATCGCCGGCATGGCGACAAGCAAGCTGCCGTCGAGGTAACCGTCGCGCTGACGTTTCTTTGGCGTGGAACGCGGCATCCGACAAGAGTACAGGCGAGGTCAGCCGGTTGTGAAGGAAAATTCGTGAAATAACGCGCTTGCAACCACTTTGGTAGCATGGGTCACGAAAGAGTGACGCTTTAGTGTTGCTACTTGCATCGCGCGCCACAATCGTTGCGGCTAGAGTTGCGGCCGCATTCGAAAATTACGGCCATGATGATCGAATTCCTAATGAAGCCCGTTCGCTTGCTCGCAAGCAGTCTCACCCCTGTATGCGTGGTGCTTGCCGGCGCGAGCCTCGCCGCCTCTCCCGGCGAATCTCCCTGGGTCGGGGAAAGCTATTCGAAGGTGCGGCTGGTGAGCGGCAGCGTTGCCGGCATGAGCGACAACCAGTTGATCGCCGGCATCCAGATTCGTCTCGAGCCAGGTTGGAAGACCTATTGGCGAATGCCAGGCGACTCCGGCGTGCCTCCGAGCTTCGATTGGTCCGGATCGAAGAATTTGCGGAGCGCCGAGGTGCTCTATCCGGCGCCGCATCGCTTTACCGACGCGAGCGGAACGGCGATCGGCTATGAGGACGAAGTGGTGTTCCCGGTGATGGTCACGCCGGAACGCAGGGACGAGCCGGTCGAGCTCAAGCTCAATGTCGATTTTGGTATCTGCAAGACGCTGTGCATCCCGAACCAGGCGAATCTCAGCATCGAGCTTCCGCCGCGTGCGGCAGGGAAGGTGGACGATCCACTGCTCACGCGTTTCGTCGATCTCGTGCCCAAGCCTGCCGAGACGGGCAAGCTGCCGGCCCTTGGCGGCATCGAGGCCAAGCTCGATAGCGCCAAGCCCGAGCTTATCGTCGATGCGAATTTCACTGACGGTGCCACCGGTACCGATCTCTTCATCGAGGGTCCTGAGGGAGAGTTCGTCCCGGTGCCGAAGCCTCTCGGGCCGGCGCAAAACGGCAAGCAGCGCTTCGTGGTCAGCTTCGCATCGCCTGCCGAGGCGGAAGCGATCAGGGGCAAGCCGATGACTCTGACCTTCGTGTCTGACGAAGGCGCCCGCGAAGCGAGCGTCACGGTCGAGTAGCCATCTTCAACTTAAACATTAAACAAGCTGCCTTGGCCGTTGCCGATTTAGCCGGTATGGTCCCGGCGAATTCCAGTAAGAGCCTCCCGGAGGTAACCATGAGTATCGGTATCGGAGACCGTCTGCCCGAAGGCACCTTCCGCGTGCTCGGGTCCGACGGCATCGAAAAATTGAGCACGTCCGACGTGTTTGACGGCAAGAAGGTGGTGCTGTTTGCGGTCCCCGGGGCCTTCACGCCGACCTGCCATCTCAAGCATCTCCCGGGATTTCTCGAAAAGGCCGACGCCTTCAAGAAGAAGGGCGTGCATACCGTGGCCTGCGTCGCGGTGAACGATCCCTTCGTGATGGACGCCTGGTCGAAGGCCGCAGGCGGTAAGGGCAAGGTGCTGTTTCTCTCCGACGGCAACGGCGAGTTCACCAAGGCCATCGGCTTCGATTTCGACGGCAGCGGCATCGGGCTCGGGACCCGCTCAATGCGCTACGCCATGCTCGTCGATGACGGCGTGGTCACGGTGCTCAACGTGGAAGAGTCGCCCGGTGTCGCCGATGTCAGCACCGCCGAGAAGCTGCTCGCCAAGGTTTAGAGCGAACCGCTGGCCTCGTGCCACGTGAACCAATCCGTTGTATAGTAGCAAGCAAGGGACGGGGGACCTCGCTGCATTCAAGAGTGCAGACAACCAACAGCAACGGAGGCTCCGCCATGAAAGTCAAAGAAGTGATGCATAAGGGCGTCGATTGGGTCGGCCCCGAGACGCCCATCATCGAGATTGCCAAACTGATGCGCCAGCATGACGTAGGCTCCATCCCGATTGGCGAGAACGACAAGCTGATCGGCATGGTGACCGACCGCGACATCGTGTGCAAAGGGTTGGCGCAGAATGGCTTCGATGCACGCCGAGCGACAGCCCGCGATGTCATGAGCGAGGGCATACATTGCTGCCGCGAGGACGATGACCTCGCCAAGGCGGTGAAGCACATGGAGACGCTGAAGATCCGCAGATTGCCGGTGATCAACAAGAGCAAGCGGATGGTCGGCATTCTCAGCCTTGGCGACCTCAGCACTTCGGCATCGACCGAGCTGTTGTCTGAATGGGCCAAGAGCGTTTCGGCGCATCACCACTAGAACGCACATCTTGCTCGCGCCGTGGAGCCCTTGGCTCCGCGAGCGCGGGCAATTCAGTCGTCGTCGGCCCTGCGTTTGCCGTGCGCGAGGTAGGGTGCCATGCCCTCGCGGGCGAGCTCGTCGGCGCGCTCGTTGTCGTCATGGCCGTGATGGCCCTTGACCCAGTGCCAGCGTATGTGGTGGCGCTCAGCCGCTTGCTCGAGCCGCTGCCACAGCTCGATATTGCGCACCGACTTCTTATCCGCCGTGCGCCAGCCATTCCGCTTCCAGTCCTTGATCCAAGTGGTGATGCCGCCGCGCAGATAGTTCGAGTCGGTGTAGAGATCGACGTCCGACGGCGCCTTCAGCGTCTCGAGCGCGGAGATCGCAGCCATCAGCTCCATGCGGTTGTTGGTGGTGTGCTGCTCGCCGCCCTTCAGCTCCTTGCGGTGCTGGCCTGACTGCAAGATCACGCCCCAGCCGCCGGGACCAGGATTGCCTGAGCACGCCCCGTCGGTATGGATCACCACCTTAGGCTTCTTGCTCAAATTCTCAGTGCTCTCCGAGTCCATAGTCGCAATACGACTTCACTTTGCGGTGGAATCGCAGCTTGCGGAGATATTCGTTCGGGTCCTTGCGCTTGACCAGAGCCTCGCCGTCGGTGTTGAGCCAGTCATAGGAGCGGGTAAGCAGGAAGCGGAGCGCCGCACCGCGGGCAAGCGTCGGCAGCGCGGCAAGCTCGGCGGCAGTCAGCGGGCGCACGCCCTCATAAGCCTGGAGGAAGGCCCGCGCCTTGGTGATGTTGAAGCTCGTGTCGGACTCAAAGCACCAGGCGTTGAGGCAGATGGCGATGTCGTAAGCGAGCATGTCGTTGCAGGCGAAATAGAAGTCGATCAAGCCAGACACCTCTTGCCCGAGAAAGAACACGTTGTCGGGGAAGAGGTCGGCGTGGATTACGCCTTGCGGCAGGTCGCGCGGCCAAGCCTTGTCGAGATAGGCAAGCTCCTTGCCGATCTCGGAGGCCAAGCCGCGAATGACGGTGTCGGCGCGATCGCCGATGGCGGCGGCGAGCGGCCCCCAGTCCGACAGCGACAGGCTATTGGCACGGGTTTGCGCAAAGCTCTCGCCTGCTAGGTGCAAGCGCCCTAGCACCTTGCCGAGGCTTGCGCATTGCTCGATCGAGGGGCGGCGCACCGAGACGCCGTCGAGAAAATTGATCAGTGCCGCAGGTCTGCCGGCAAGCTTGCGCAGCGTCCGCCCCTCACGGTCGTGAACCGGCAGCGGGCAGCGTATGCCGCGAGCCGCAAGGTGCTCCATGAGCGCGAGGAAATAGGGAAGGTCCTTCGGCGCCACGCGCCTCTCGTAGAGCGTGAGGATGTAGCGCCCGGCTTCGGTCTGGACAAGATAGTTCGAATTCTCGACGCCCTCGGCGATCCCCTTGCACGAGGTCAGCGCGCCGATGTCGTAGCTTTTGATGAAGGCGTCAAGCTCTTCGTCGGCGACCTCGGTATAGACTGCCATGCTAGAGCGAAGGCCCGTCTCGAAAGTGACGCGGCAGCTTGAAGGCGATGTCCTCTTCTGCGGTGACCACGCTTTTCACCTTGGCGGCGAAGCGCGCCTTAAACGCCTCGACGATCCCCTCGACCAGAACCTCCGGCGCCGAAGCTCCTGCGGTAATGCCGAGGCTCTTGATGCCGATGAAGTTGGTCCAGTCGATCTCGGCCGCGCTTTGCACCAGCATGGCACGGGGGCAGCCGGTCCGCTCGGCCACCTCCACTAGGCGCAGCGAGTTCGAGCTGTTTGGCGAGCCGACCACGATCAGGCGGTCGCAAAGCCGAGCGATGCGCTTCACCGCCTCCTGGCGGTTGGTCGTTGCGTAGCAAATATCGTCCTTGCGCGGGCCGACCATGCGCGGAAACCGTTCCCTGAGCACCTCGGCGATGGCGCGCGTGTCGTCGACCGAAAGCGTGGTCTGCGTGGTGTAGGCGAGCGCGTCCGGGTCCTTCGGGGTGAAGGCGAGCGCGTCGTCGATGGTCTCGATGAGATGCACCGAGCCTTCCGGCAACTGGCCCATGGTGCCGAGCACCTCGGGGTGGCCGGCATGGCCGATCAGCAGCACCTCGCGGCCAGCTTCATGGTGGCGCTCCGCCTCGATGTGCACCTTTGAGACGAGCGGGCAGGTGGCGTCGAGATAGAACAGATTGCGCGCTTCCGCCGCCTCGGGCACCGCTTTCGGAACGCCGTGGGCCGAGAAGATGACCGGCGCTTGGGTATCCGGGATTTCGTCCAATTCCTCGACGAAGATTGCGCCCTTGGCCTTCAGCGCTTCAACCACGTGGCGGTTGTGGACGATCTCATGGCGCACATAGACGGGAGCGCCGTATTTGGCGAGCGCAAGCTCGACGATCTGGATGGCGCGGTCGACGCCGGCGCAAAAGCCGCGCGGCGCCGCGACATAGATGGTCAGCGGAAGGAGGCCTGCTCGCGGCCTGATCTCATCGCACATGCCAGTCATCTTCGTCCCGGGAACGGTGCTAAAGGGCTGAAAAGGCGCCCAAGTCGGGCCTTGTCGGGCCGGAGGACTGGGGATAGTTTGACAGCCAATTTCGGGGAAACCGGCTGCCAAGACCTCATTCAAGCCTTCGCGGGTCTTGCCCCGCGGCATATCAGGCGGGGAGGCCCGGCGTGTCAAGCTGAGGACGGGGACAGGTTGAGGCGTTCTTGCGCTCTTTGGCTGCTGCCGTTTTGCCGGGCGGGAAGCTTGTTGCTGGCCGCGCTGCTCCTGTCCGCCTGCGCCGTCTCTGGCTTCTCCAATCCCTTCAAGTCGGGCGACGCGCCGCTGCCGGTGAGCCAGGACGGCATGCTCGCGGAAGCCAAGGCCGACGCGCCGAAAGTGGCGGCGCTTCCCACCGACAGCCTGCATTGTCCGCAAGTCGTGGCGTGGCCGCATGACCGTCTGTTAACGATTTACGCCGACGGCCGGATCGGCGACGCGCAGGCGATCAGGCATCGCGGCGAGATCACGAGGCTAGCGCGTCAGTGCCAGATCTATGGCGACCGCGTGGTGGTGAAATATGGCTTTGCCGGGCGCGTGCTGCTTGGACCGAAAGGCACGCCTGGGCAGGTGACGCTTCCCGTAAGCATCAAGGTCGCCGATGCCGACCGCAAGGTGCTGGCGAAAGACAAGGCCAACGTCACGACCATCGTGCCTTCGGAAAATCCGGTCGGTTATTTCTCCATGGTCAAGGAGATCAGCTTCCCCGTCACCATGGGCACGAGGCCTGAGGACTATAAGGTGTTCGTCGCCTTCGAGCGCAGCCAGGCGGGAGCGGGGTAATCCGCAGCGGGCACCACGCCTCAATTGGTGCGATTTAGCGGCACATTCAGATGCACCACGGGGAAGTACCCACCGAGCAATTGCCGGTGCCACCATTGGCCGGCGGCCTTCTCCTCGCTGTCCGCGAACGTGTAGTCGTAAAACTGCGCGCGCACGTAAAGAGGCGGCTTGTTGGCAAAGGGATTCTTCTCGAGCAGCGCCGTCACCGTCGGCTCGTTCTCAAGCAACCGTTCGAGGAAACGCCAAAACCAGCGAAGGCGCTGCGGATTGTCGAGCGCCGCGAACCACATCTGCCAGTCGAGGCGCGGCTGATGCGGGATGTTCCACGGCGGGGCGCGCGCAAGATCGCCGGGCTTGTAACGGAATTCGTATTCGTGCCATTCGACGCCGTCATACGAGCCCTCGATCACGATCTCGCGCCGTTTCGTGGTCATGATCGAGAACAGGCCGTAGGCGCTGACCATGTTCAGCGGACTGAACCAACCGTCCACGGTTCGCGCAAATTCGGGCGGACTGCCGCCGAACCGCAGATCCATCCGCACCAGGCTGCAGAATACGAGCAGCAGCGCCACGGCGCTAACGGCGGCTGTCACCGCCGGCCGCGGCGCATGAGGTTTCGGCTGCAGCACCCTGGGCAGGCGAGACGGCAAGATGCTTCGCAGCGCCGCGTCGTCGAACATCGGCAGGCAGAGCAACATGGTCTGGAGATTGAACCAATTGTAGTTGCCGGTGAGAAAAATGAGGCTCTCGAGCAGCAAGAAGCCGAAAGCTGCGACAAACCGCAGACGGCGCGGGGCGAAGATCAGGAACGGCAGCACGAGCTCGACAACGAACATCGTGCCGGTGGCGAATTTCAAAAAGCCTGGCGGCAGCTGCGCGGCGTACCACGCGAGCGGCGTCGGCAGCGGCTGGCTCAAAAAGTGATAGGAGAGCGCCGAAAGATCCCACCAGCTTGGATCGAGGCTCAACAGCTTGACCACGCCGGACATGAACATGAAGCGGAACAACAGCCAGCGCAGCAGCAAGATGCCTGGCATAGTGGCGAAGCTCATCAGCAGGGCGGCGAACCCCATCTCCAGCAGGAACAGGTCCCACTGGTATGTCATGAAGGTTTGCCCGGCATAGACGAGCGACAAATAGAGCGCGAACAACAGGAACAGTGTGAGGCGCGGCAGAACATTCACCACCAGCAGGAGCGACAGCCCGGCCCCCGCCCAGCACACGGCCTGAATGGCCGCATCGCTATCGTTCAGCCAGAACACCATCGGCGCGAGGTAGAAGCGCTCAGGCCCGAAGCGCGCCGCGATATTGTTGACGAATTCGGCGAGCGGCAAAATGCCGTGGCTGCCGATCAGCCCTTGCGCCTGAACCGCGAAGGAGACGGAGGCCGACAGATAGATGAGGCCGAGCAGCCGCAGGAACAGGAACGAGACGAGGTCGTAGCGCGGAGGGTCGTGAACCTTGCCCCACAACAGCAGGCTGATGCGGTAGAAGGCCGGGCGGTGCGCGGCGGTGAAGGCGTAAGCCCATTCCGACATGGGCGCGAACCCTGGCACATGTCGGTAGAGAGCGAGCCAGAACGCTTTGCCTGGCGCGTGGCTTAACGTAAGAAAACTCGCCTCTGCGGCGCTGGCCCGGGCTCCGTCCGCCGCGATGTATTGTACAGCGCGCTGAAACTCTACCTGTGGGATGTCGGGATATTGCGCCGCAACTTCTTGGTATGGCCGGTAGTCGACGCGATCGCCGGTGAGCTTCTGCCAGTAGCACGCCCAATAGACGCAGAACCCGCAATCGCCGTCATAGATCAGCAGCGGCCGCCGGCCGGTGGCCGGCGGTCTAGCGGCAGATGCTGGCTGATCTCCCAATGTGTCTTGCACGTGTACCGATAGCGACTGGCGCCCAAGTCACTCTTCGACGCACGATCCTGGGCCAGTTTGCCGGCCCTGGCAACGAGGCGAGAGGCGCTTTAGTTCAGCTTCGATTTGAGCGTGTCGATGCTCTCGGAGACCAGCTTCTCGGCCCGGTCGGGCGTCAGCTTCTCGGCGATCAGGGTCTGCGCCGCGGCGACCGCTGCATCAACCGCCACTCTTCTCACCTCGCGCACCGCGTCGGCTTCGGTTCTCGCGATCTTCTCCTCGGCGAGTTTCATGCGGCGGTCGAAATGCTCCTTCACCGATTTCCGCGTCTCGGCGGCGAAGATCTCCGCCTCCTTGGCGGCAAGGGCGATGATGCTCTCGGCTTCGTTCGCCGCCTCGCCCTCTTTGCGGCGATAATCGGCGAGTACCTTCTCGGCCTCGTTGCGCAGGCGGCGCGCCTCTTCCAGCTCCTTGCTGATCAGCGCGGCGCGGGCATCGAGGGCGGTCGCGATCTTCTTGTGCACGCCGAAATAGAGGACCACGCCGACAAAGATGAAGAATGATACGGCGACCCAGAATTCCGGCTCGGTGAGAAATTCCATGGTCACTCCTTGCGCGCCGCAGAGACGGCGACAGCGACCTCAGGCTTGGCCGGAGCAATGCCGATCAGCCGCCGCACGATTTCTGCCGCAGTCTCCGAGGCTACGGCGTCGACGTCTTTGAGCGCCAAAGTCTTGGCCGCCAGGATGCGCGCTTCGGCCTCAGCCGATTTGGCGGAGAGATCCCGCTCGAGCGCGACGCGTTCGGCTGCGACCTCGTCCTTCAGCTTGTTGCGGGCCTCTTGCGCTATTGCATGCGCCCGCGCCTTGGCCTCGGCCAGAGCCTGCTCGTAGGCGGCGATGGCTTCCTGCGTTTCGCGCCGGAGCTTGTCGGCGGCTTCGAGGTCGCCCGCAAGGCGCCCCTGCCGCATCTCGATCACGCTGCCGATCTTTGGCAACGCCACCCGCTTCATCAGCAGATAGAGAACGCCGAAGGTTATGACGAGCCATATAAGCTGCGGCGCCCAGTCGAGTGGGTTGAGCTGCGGCATGAGGTTCTCCCGTTACCTCGAAGGCAACGCTAGAACACGAACAGGATGATCAGCGCCACCACGAGGCCGAACAGGCCTGTGGCTTCCGCCAAGGCAAAGCCGAGCAGAAGGTTGGCGAACTGGCCCGGTGCCGCTGAAGGATTGCGCAGGGCGCCCTGCAGATAGTTGCCGAAGATCGTGCCGATTCCGACGCCCGCGCCGACCAGCGCGATCGAGGCAAGGCCTGCGCCGATCAATTTCGCTGCTGAAGGATCCATTTCGTCTCTCCCTTAAAGGACTGAAGTTAAAGGTGAATTAGTGGCCTCAATGATGCATGTGCAACGCATCGTTGAGGTAGATGCAAGTAAGGATCGCGAACACATAGGCCTGGAGGAACGCAACCAGGATCTCAAGCCCGGTGAAGGCAACCATGAAGCCGAGCGCCGCCCAGCCGCCGAGGAACCCGAGGGCCACCACGAAGGCGCCGAACACTTTCAGCATGGTGTGGCCAGCCATCATGTTGGCGAACAGCCGCACTGAAAGGCTCAAAGGCCGGGTGAGATAGGAGATCACCTCGATGACCACGAGCAGCGGCAGCATGACGAAGGGCACGCCGTCCGGCACAAAGAACTTGAGAAACTTCACGCCGTGCTTCCAGAAGCCGATCAGCGTGACGCCGATAAAGATGAAGGCGGCAAGCGCGAAGGTGACGATGATATGGCTGGTCACGGTGAAGGAATAAGGCACCATGCCGAGCATGTTCAGGGTGAGCACGAACATGAACAGCGTGAATACGAAGGGGAAATATTTCACGCCGTCGGTGCCGACATTGTCGCGCACCATGCTGGCCACGAACTCGTAGGACATCTCGGCCACCGACTGGAGCCGCGAGGGAACGAGCGCGCGTGAGCGCATGGCGTAGAGGGTGAAGAGCGTGATCAGCGTGGCTGCGATCACCATGAACAGGGCAGAGTTGGTGAAAGAGGCATCGAAGCCGAACAGCTTGAGCGGGATGATCCGCTCGATCTCGAACTGATGCATCGGGTTTGGCAGTTGGCTCCCGCCTTGGGCCGCCTCTGCCGCGTGCTCAGCTGCTTGCGCCTCGACCACTTTCGATCGCTCCTAATCGTCATCGTCGTCTGCGGGTAAGTCCTTGCCCGGCAACGGTCCCGCTTCAGCCTGCCGCCTTTGTGCGCTTCGTATCACGTTCAAGATCCCGGCGGCGGCTCCGAGGATGAAGAATACCACCATCAGGATCGGAGCAGTCCCAAACAAGCGATCGAGCGCCCAACCGATGAAACCCCCGACGGCGACACCGGCAATCATCTCGGTCGCAAGCTTGAGCGCCTCCCCCATGGCCGAGCCCCGATCTTGCGCTTGCGAAGACGCTGGTTCATGACGCGAACGCGCGTCGCGAACCTTGCCTTCCAGATCGTGCAAGCGCCGCTTAATGGCCTCAGTTTCGCGGTCGCTGTGGCCGCGTCCGGGCTTCTCAACGGCTCCCGCCATATCGGTGCTCGATCTTTGGGGAACGGCTTAACGGGCCGGCTGGCCCAGCTTGGGCGGCACCTTAAAGTTTGGCCTTCGGCGCTGTCAAGGACGGGAAAACGGGCCGAAACCCCTTTGAACCGGCTTCAAATCCGGCCTCTTTTCGTGCCTTTGACATTCCGGCGTAAGCCGGTATCCAGCAGCGCGGACGCGCAAAGAAAAATTGGACCCCGGCTTTTGCCGGGGTGACGTGGATGCCCGGGACTTCGCCCGGACTGGCGATATCAACTCGCGTCGCGGAGCTGCTCGGCGGTTTCGAGATCGACGGAGACGAGCTGGCTCACGCCGCGCTCGGCCATGGTCACGCCGAATAGCCTGCTCATTCGCGACATGGTCAGCGGGTGGTGGGTGATGATGAGGAAGCGCGTGTCGGTCTCCTTGGCCATCTCCTCCATCAGCAGGCAGAACCTCTCGACATTGGCGTCGTCGAGAGGTGCGTCGACCTCGTCGAGCACGCAGATCGGCGAGGGATTGGTGAGGAACACGGCGAAGATGAGCGCGAGCGCGGTGAGCGCCTTCTCGCCGCCCGACAGAAGCGTCAGCACTTGCGGGCGCTTGCCGGGCGGGCAGGCCATGATCTCGAGCCCAGACTCCAAGGGATCGTCCGAATCGACGAGCTGCAGTTCGGCGGTGCCGCCGCCGAACAAGGTCTGAAACAGGCGTTGGAAGTGCGCGTTCACGCTGTCGAAGGCTTCGAGCAGCCGCTTGCGGCTTTCCCGGTTCAGGTTGGAGATGCCCTGGCGGAGCCTGGCGATCGCCTGCTCAACATCGGCGCGCTCGCGCTCCATTTCCTCAAGCCGCGCGGAAATGTCGGCCTCTTCCTCCTCGGCGCGGAGATTGACCCCGCCAAGCCGCTCGCGATCGCCTCTGAGCTTCAAGAGCCGCCCCTCAACCTCGGCTAGAGCGGGGAGTGGGGCGCCGGGCTTCATGCCGGCAAGAGCAAGACACGCTTCCGGCGCACAATCGAGCTGCTCGCGAATGGCATGGGCCGTCTCGCTCCGCCGCTCCCGCGCCGATTCAAGCAGAGCCTGGCTCCTCGCCCGCGCCTCGCGTGCGCCGGCGAGCTTCTCCTGCACCTCGCGCAAGGCCTTCTCACGGCGCTTGAGCTCGGTTTCGGCGATCGCCAAATCGTCGGCAGCCTTGCCCCGCTCACGCTCGGCGGCGGTGATGGCATCGAGCAGGCGCCCGCGCCGTTGCTCGATCTCTGCCGGGAGGTTGGCAAGCGCGGTAAGGTCGGCACGCGTTTCGGCCTCGCGCGCGCGCAAGATCTCGATCTGCTCGCGCGCCTTGGCGATGCGATTCTGCCAAAGCTCCCGCTCAGCCGAGATCGCCTCAAGCCGCTCCTGCCGCAGGCGAACCTCTCGTTCGAAGCCTTCCAACGCCGCCTCTGCCCGAGCCGCTTGCGAACGGCTCGCAGTGGCCTTCGCTTGCGCGGTCTCGAGTGAAGCTTCGAGGGCAGAGAGCGGGGCAAGACCAAGCAAGGCGGTCTTGATCCGTTCGCCCTGTTGGCGGGCTTCACCCAGTGCAGCGCGGGTTCGTGCGATCGCTTCGGCGAGGGCGCCGAGCTGTTTGCTGTTGGACTGGGCCGCACGCTCTGCGGCGGCGATAGCGTCGCGCGTGCGGTCAAGCTCGCCGTGCGCCTCCTTTGCCCTGTGGCGAAGTGTCTTGGTCTTCTGTCCGGCACTCTCGGCTTTGCCGGTGGCCTCAGCGAGTTCAGCCTCAGCGGCACTTGCATGGGCCTCAGCCTTGGCTCTTTCATCTTTGAGCGCCTCGAGCCGGCTCCGCTCGACGAGCCGTGCCCCGGCCGCGCTCGCCGCACCCGACCTGATGCTATAGCCGTCCCAGCGCCAGAGATCGCCCTCCCTGGAGACGAGCCGTTGCCCGGGGGCAAGTTCTGTCTGCAAATCCCGCCCGCGCTCCGCAGCGACGACGCCGATCTGGGCGAGGCGGCGTGCCAGAACCTTTGGCGCTTGGACGAACTGGCTGAGCGATGTTGCGCCCTCAGGGAGCGCGGGATCGCCTGAGCGGGACGCCGCGAACCGCCAATGGGCCGGCGCCGTCTCATTGTCGGCCGCCTCGAGATCGTCGCCAAGGGCCGCGCCGAGCGCCTGCTCGTAACCGGAAACAACTTTGATCTCATCTACGATCGGAATCCATTCGCCGCCACGAACCGGCGCCAGCAGCTTGATCAGCGTAGCAAGCTCGGTCTCGACTTCTTGGCTAACCAGCTTGGCGGAGGCGGCCAGAGCGCGCATCTTTGCTTCGTGGAACCGCGCCGTATCCTCGTCGGACTCGGCGGTGGCAAGCTCAGCCTCGATCCCTTCGACGAGGCCAGAAAGCCTGGTGAGCTGGGTATTGAGCTCGGCGAGCTTTGCGTCACTTCCAACTTCGGATTCGAGCTTGGCGAGCTCCTGTCCGAGTTCGCTTGCTTGGGCCTCCAGCAGAGCTAAGCGCTCCTCGACCTTGGTTTTTTCACTCTCAAGACGACTGCCCTCGGCGCGAGCCTCGACGAGACCGGTGGTTGCTTTGCTTAACACCTGCTCGGCGGCGGCAAGGGTCTCTCCAGCTCTTGCCGCGGCCTCGCGCAATAGCGGCTCCTGCCGGTCGCGAGAGCTTGCCGCCTCAAGGCGGCGCCCCTCCTCGCCAAGCCCGCGCAGCATGTTTTCCGCCTCCGCGATATGCTCTTCCTCGCGGGCGAGGTCGCGCGAGGCCTGCGCCAGCCGCGTCTCCAGCTCCGCCTGGCGTGCCTTGGCGCGCGCCTCCTCGCGCTCCAGAGCATCGCGCTCGACGCTCAAGCGATGCAGCACCGCGGCTCGCGCCGCCTCCTCGTCGCGCAAAGGCTGAAGCTTCTCGGCGGCTTCGGCCTGCTGACGCAGCGCTTCGCCTTCTGCCTTGGTTTCCTGGGCGACCATGCCGAGGGCTGACTGAAACGCGGCCTCTTCCTGCTCCACATGAGCGCAGGCCGAGACCCAATGCAGATGA
Organism: Methyloceanibacter sp.; assembly: GCA_035260285.1. Taxonomy (GTDB): domain Bacteria; phylum Pseudomonadota; class Alphaproteobacteria; order Rhizobiales; family Methyloligellaceae; genus Methyloceanibacter. Next base: position 5,925 of record DATFVP010000246.1, on the reverse strand, counting down.
TGCTGCAAGGCCTCGGTCTCGCGGATCTTGCCGGAGATTTCGCGGTAGCGCTGCGCCTGGCGGGCCTGACGCTTCAGCGCCTGCAATTGCGTGGTGAGCTCGCCGATCAGGTCGCCGAGGCGCTCAAGATTGGCTTCCGTCGCGTTGAGGCGAAGCTCGGCCTCATGGCGCCTGCTGTGCAAGCCGGCAATGCCTGCGGCATCCTCCAGCACGCGGCGCCGCTCCTGCGGAGCAGAATTGACGATCTCCCCGATGCGACCCTGGCGCACCAGCGCCGGTGACCGCGCACCGGTTGCTGCGTCCTCGAATAAGAGGCGAATGTCACGGGCGCGCGCATCCTTGCCGTTGATCCGGTAAGCCGATCCGACTTCGCGCTCGATGCGCCTCGTCACCTCAAGGTCGTCGGCGTCGTTGAACTCGGCTGGCGCCGTGCGGGCGCTGTTGTCGATGAACAGCGTCACCTCGGCGGTGTTGCGGGCAGGGCGGTACTGCGATCCGGCGAAGATCACGTCCTCCATGGCCGAGCCCCGCATGCTCTTATAGGAGGTCTCACCCATCGCCCAGCGCAGCGCCTCGAGCAAATTCGACTTGCCGCAGCCATTCGGCCCGACCACGCCGGTGAGCCCCGGCTCGATCAGGATCTCGGTCGGCTCGACAAAGGACTTGAAGCCGAGAAGGCGAAGACGGGTGATCTTCAATTGCGTGTTGCCTTATGACTTGGAAGCAGCGACGCGCGATTCAACGCATCTGCGGCGCCGCAAGATCAAGTCGATGACTGCGGGCCGAGCAGAGCCTTGAACTCTTCGAAGGTGATGGTCCCTTGCGCCTTGCGGCCATTGGCAAAAAAGGTCGGCGTGCCGACCACGCCAAATTTCCGCCCCCGCTGCTTCACCTCCGTGAGCCCGTCGATAATGGTTTGATTCGTGAGGCATTTGTCAAACGTCTCACGCGACATGCCGCTCGATTTGGCCACCGAATAGATGGCGTCAGGGCGCACCTCCTGGCTCACCCACTCGGGCTGGCGGAGCAGGAAGGCGTTGAACAGGGAGAAATATTTATCCTCAGGCGCGCAGCGATTGATGATGGCCGCGGCCCCTGAGGTGTGACCGATGGGGAACTCCCGCACGATGAAGCGGATCTTGCCGGTATCGATCAGCTCCTTTTTCACCCTGGGAAACACCTCCTTCTGGAAATGGGCGCAGTGAGGGCAGGTGAGCGAGGCATACTCGATGACGGTGACGGGAGCGTTGGGACTGCCGAGCGCCCGCTCGCCAAGCGGTCCGGGCTGCATCAATTCTTGTGGCGCAGGCACATTGAGCGCCTTGTCGCTGGCGGCATCGGCAGTGGGCCCGACACCCCCGCCGCAGCCTGAAAGCGCGACCCCGAGGGCGATCAGGAGGACTATCGTTGGCCCTCGCATAGGGTCGGCCATCCGGGTCGCTATTGCGCCGGCGAGGGTGGGGGAGACCCCTCGGGCTTGGTTTTGTCCGGATCGGCGGGAGCCTGGGTGGAGTTCGACCCTTCGGCCTTGCCCTTATCCGCCTCGGCCGGCGCGGGAGCTTCGCCCAGCGCGACGTCGAAATCTTTGAGCTGGTGGTCGCCCTTCAGTCGCTTGCCGTTGATGAAGAAGGTCGGCGTCGAGTCGACCTGAAACTTTTCGTTGGCGATCTCGCGGGTCTTCACGATCTTGCCGAATAGCTCCTTGTCGGCCAAGCACTTGTCGAACTCATCCTTGGAGATGCCGGCTTGGCGGGCGATCTGCAGGAGCTTCTCCTTGGCGTCGACGCCTGGAGCCGCCCAGCTCTCTTGCGACGAGAACATGACATCGACCATCGGGTAATAGCGGTCGTTGCCGGAGCAGCGCGCCAGCATGAAGGCGGCCGCGGCGAGGTTGTCGAGCGGGAACTCGCGCAGCATGTAGCGGACCTTGCCGGCGTCGATATATTTCTTCTTGAGCTCGGGAAAGACCTCAGTCTGGAACTGCGCGCAGTGCGGGCAGGTCATCGAGGCATACTCGACGATAGTGTTGGGCGCGTCGGCTGAGCCGATGATGATATCGGGGAGAGGTCCCGGCGCCATGAGCGCCGCCACATCGGGGTCGACCTTGTCCTTGTCGGCGACCCTGGCACCGCTCTGGTCGAAGCCTCCCCGCCAGTAATAGACGCCGGCGGCGACGGCCACCGCCAGCACGAGGCCGAGCACGATATATAAGGTCCTGTTGGGGGCAGCTTTTTCGGTCGTCTCGGTCACTGGGTTTACTCCGCTCGCTTGCTTTCCTGTGGTTTCCCGATCTCAGGCCAGTTCTTTATGGCAGAAGCGAGAAAAGCGGAAGCGCGTCTCAAGGTCCCGGGGTCTTGCCGCGGATACCGGCTGCAAGCCGCCCAAGGGCCTTGGCAAGCCCAGTATCGGCAACCCCGGCGGCGAAGGAGGGCTCCTCGACGTTTCCGGGCGTCGGTGTTGAGCCCTGGCTCTTGGACTTCGGCACAGGCGCCTGGAGGAAACGCAGCTGGGCGACGGCCCGGTAGCCGAAATAGATGTTCACTCGCTCCAAGATCTGCTCGGCACGATGCTGCACCTCGATGGCGCGAGGGCCGTCGACCTTGAGCACCAGAATGGCGCCGTCGGTCCGCCAGGCGCTTTGCGGGGAGGCGGCCTCACCATCCTCGCTCCGCCGCGGCCACACCACTCTGTCAGGAGCCGTGAAGCTGGCAAGCTCCTCGCCCACCACCGCAGGCCATTCGCTCAACAGCGACGTGATGGCGAAGCCTCGCGCCCTGGCGATTGGGTCGAGCATGTTCGCCACATAAGCGCCGATGGCCTTGGCGGCGCTTCCGCCCTTCTGCCAAGCTTTCCGTTCATTGTCCTGCATCGCCTGTCCCGCTTAGCGGTGGACGGCGGAAGCGCTTCCTTGCTTTCGCCGCGCCCGATCCTACACCATGGCGCGGATCGAGGCATGCAGCCGGAGCGCCTGATTTGCACAGCGAAGACTACGCAAATGCGCTTCTTGCCTGGTACGACCGCGAGCGGCGGATGCTGCCCTGGCGCGCCGCGCCCGGCGTGGCGCCGGACCCGTACCAGGTGTGGCTCAGCGAAATCATGCTGCAGCAGACCACGGTCAAGGTGGTGCTGCCGCGCTACGCCCAATTCCAGCGCCGTTGGCCTGATGTGCCGGCGCTTGCCGCCGCCGAACTTGGCGAAGTGCTCGCCGCCTGGGCCGGGCTTGGCTATTACGCGCGCGCCCGGAACCTTCATGCCTGCGCCCGCGAGGTGGTTGAGCGTTTCGGCGGCAGCTTCCCAAAGACCGAAGCAGAGCTCCGCACGCTTCCAGGGATCGGCGACTATACCGCAGCGGCCATCGCGGCAATTGCCTTCGGGGCGCAGGCCACGCCCATCGACGGGAATATCGAGCGCGTGGTGGCGCGGCTCTTTGCCGTGACCACGCCCTTGCCGGCAGCCAAGGTTGAGATCAGGGCGCTTGCCAAGAGCCTCACGCCGGCAGAGCGGGCAGGTGACTTCGCGCAAGCGATGATGGATCTGGGCGCGACGCTGTGCAGCCTGAAGCGTCCGGCTTGCGGCCTCTGCCCGCTCGTGTCTGGCTGCGCCGGCCATGCGCAAGGCTTGGCCGAGACGCTGCCCTATCGCGAGGAGAAGGCAGAGCGGCCGACGCGACGCGGTTACGCCTTCGTAGCTCTGCGCGAAGACAACGCGGTGCTGCTGCGAGAGCGACCTTTGAACGGCCTGCTCGGCGGCATGCTGGAGACGCCGTCATCGCCCTGGACCGAGGGAGCTTGGCAGGAGCTTCAGCTTGATCACGCGCCGATTGGGGCCGAGTGGCGCGAAGTGCCTGGCCTCGTCGAGCAGACCTTCACCCACTTTCATCTGGAGCTTGCTGTCTATCTGGCAGAGGTCGCGGCTGCAGTGAAGCTAACTAAGGCGGCACAGCCTGACCGCTGCCGCTGGGTGCCTGTCCGCGATCTCCACGGCGCAGCGTTGCCGAGTGTGATGCAAAAAGTGCTCGTCCACGCGCTCGAAGAGAAGAGGGCTAAGCCTCCGGCTCGAGTTGCCGCCGCGCCACCTCGCGCAAGGCGTCGATCGGCTTGAGCGTGCCGTTCGCATCATAGTGCCAGAAGGTCCAGCCGTTGCAGGCCGTCGCCCCTTGCACATGCGCCCCGATCTTGTGGATCGAGCCTTGGGCCCCTGCCGAGGCGATGCTGCCATCGGCGCGCACCTCTGCCTCGTGCCGCGCGCGCGCGTCATAGAGCACGGTGCCTGGAGAGATCAGCCCGATCTCGACCAGGGCGCCAAAGGGAATGCGCGCCTCGGCCCGCTTGCCGCGAACGGTCTCGACCGAGGCGGCTTTGAGCGGCGTCACGGCTTCGAGCCGCGCCCGCGCAGCGTCTGCGTAAGCCTGTTCGCGCTCGATGCCGATAAACCTACGGCCAAGCCACCTGGCCACTGCTGCCGTGGTGCCTGAGCCGAGGAACGGATCGAGGACGACATCGCCTCTGTTGCTAGACGCGAGAAGGATGCGGTGGAGCAGCGCTTCCGGCTTTTGCGTCGGATGCATCTTGCGGCCGCCGTCTTGCTTGAGCCGTTCGGGCCCGGAGCAGATCGGGAACAGCCAGTCAGAGCGCATCTGCAGCTCGTCGTTCAAGGCTTTCATGGCTTCGTAGTTGAAGGTGTAGCGGGCCTTGGGGCCCATAGAGACCCAGACCAAAGTTTCGTGCGCGTTGGTGAAGCGGCGGCCTCTGAAATTCGGCATGGGATTGGTCTTGCGCCACACCACGTCGTTCAGCACCCAGAAGCCGAGGTCCTGCAGGATGGTGCCGACGCGGAAGATGTTGTGGTAGCTGCCGATCACCCAAAGCGAGCCGTCAGGCTTCAGCACTCTGCGGCAGGCGCTGAGCCAAGCAGCGGTGAAATCGTCGTAAGCCGCGAAGCTGCCGAACTTGTCCCAATTATCGTCGACGCCGTCGACCTTGGTGTTGTTAGGCCTGAGCAGCTCGTTGTTGATCTGGAGATTGTAGGGCGGGTCAGCAAAGACGAGATCGACGCACTGCTCAGGGAGTTTCGCCAGCTCCTCGATGCAGTCGCCGACAATGACATTGTCGAGCGGGAGCCTTCGCCCCCGCGTCCCACCCACACCCATGGCACCACTCGGTTACACAAAACTAGGAAAACGACTGCCTTTGCCGGACAAGGCGAGGGCAGGGCCATGCTGAAGGTTCAGGGTAAAGGCTGACTTAACCGAGGTCCATCACCAAGAAGGGCGGTCAAACATGCTGGCCGCCGTCGACGAAAAGCTCGGCCCCGTTGATATAGCTCGATTGCTCGGTGCACAGGAAATAGATGGCCTTGGCCACCTCCTCAGGCTGCCCGAGCCGGCGCATCGGGATATCGGCGATCAGCGTCTCCGTTCCAGGCGACAGGATCGAAGTGTCGATCTCGCTAGGCGAGATGGCGTTGACGCGAACTCCGAGCGGGGCGAAGTCTGCGGCCATCTCCCGGGTGAGCCGCAGCTTTCGAGGTTGCGTAGGCCGAGCCAGCGACGATCGAGCTCACACGATCCAGCCTGAAGTTCATCGATCAGGCCGCGTGCGAGCATGATCGGCGCAAAGAAGTTTACCTGGAACACCGTCATCCAGTCGCGATGCTCGGTCTCGATGCTGCCGAGCCTCGCACCTCCCTCCGCCCTTCGGCGAGATCGCAGCGTTGTTGACCAGCGCGTTCAGCCTGCCGCCTTGCGCCTTCAGCCGTTCCTTCATCATGGCGATGGCTCGCATTGTGTTGTCTGGATCGGAGAGGTCGACCTGGATGTGGTCCTCAGGCCCAGCCTCCCAAGGGCAATCCTCGGGAAAGCCGTGGCGTGAGCAGGTGATCACGCGCCAGCCGGCAGAGGAGAAGCGCTTCACCGTGGCATGTCCG